>JBPEXB010000545.1:0-5846 GCA_052032125.1 Acidimicrobiia bacterium | reverse complement strand
GCTCATCCCGATGCCCCCCGGGCGCATCGCCGGCGGCGAAGCCAGGTTCGGCGATGTCGACCTCTTGTCCATGAGCCTCGAAGACCTCCGCAAGGTCCGCGGCGGCCGCATCGGCTTCATCTTCCAGGATCCGATGACCTCGTTGAACCCGGTCCTGACGGTCGGCTATCAGATCATGGAGTCGCTCAAGATCCATCAGGGCGGGTCGCAGGAGGCGATGGAGGCGAGGGCGCTGGAGCTGCTGGAGATCGTCGGCATCCCCGACGCCGCCCAGCGGCTGAAGGCCTATCCGCACGAGCTGTCAGGCGGCATGCGCCAGCGGGTCATGATCGCCGTGGCGCTGGCCTGTTCGCCCGAGGTGCTGATCGCCGACGAGCCGACCACCGCACTCGACGTGACCATCCAGGCCCAGATCATCGAGATCGTCAAGGACCTCCGCGACCTCGGGACCGCGGTGATCTGGATCACCCACGACCTGGGGGTGGTGGCGGGCCTGGCGGACCGGGTGGCGGTGATGTACGGCGGCGAGATCGTCGAAGAGGCGCCCGTGAAGGAGCTGTACGGCAATCCCCAGCATCCGTACACGAGAGGCCTACTCGGGTCATTGCCGCGCCTCGATCAGCGTGGCGACCAACTCGTCAACATCAAGGGGCAGCCGCCGAGCCTGTACTCGGAGCCGGCGAGTTGCTCGTTCGCTCCTCGCTGTCCCTACGCCTTCGATCGCTGCCTGGAGGAGAACCCGCCGCTCACACCGATGGGCGACGGCCACAAGGTTGCCTGCTGGTGGGACATCGAACGAGGTGAGCCGCGCCATGGATCGTGATCCCGTGAGCCCCGAGTCGCCACCCGACGGAGAGGTTCTGCTCACCGTCACCAACCTCAAGAAGCACTTCCCGATCATGGCCGGGGTCTTCCGGCGCCAGGTCGGGGCGGTGCGGGCGGTCGACGGCGTCAACTTCGACATCCGTCGGGGCGAGACGTTGGGCCTGGTGGGCGAGAGCGGGTCCGGCAAGTCGACCACCGGACGAGTCATCCTCCAGCTGGACCACGCCACGGAGGGGACCGTGGTCTTCGAGGGGGTGGAGCTGACCGCCACCAAGGGCGAGGCGCTCCGCAAGCTGCGGCCCAGGATGCAGATGGTGTTCCAGGACCCGCACGCCTCGCTGAACCCGCGCATGACGGTGGGCTCGATCGTGGGCGAGCCGTTGCGCGAGCATCGAGAGGGCAGCGGTCAGGAACGGCAGCAGCGCGTCGAGGAGCTCCTCAGCCTCGTCGGCCTCGAGCCCAAGCACGCCAACCGCTACCCGCACGAGTTCTCGGGCGGACAGCGGCAGCGCATCGGCATCGCCCGGGCGATCGCCCTGAATCCCGACTTCATCGTGTGTGACGAGCCGATCGCCGCCCTCGACGTGTCGATCCAGGCCCAGGTGGTCAACCTCCTGGAGAACCTCCAGGACATGCTGAACCTCACCTACCTCTTCATCTCGCACGACCTGTCGATGATCAGGCACATCGCCGACCGGGTGGCCGTGATGTACCTCGGCAAGCTGATGGAGCTCGGGGACGTCGACGACCTGTACTCGAAGCCGCTGCACCCGTACACCAAGGCACTGCTGTCGGCCGTGCCGGTGCCGGACCCGGAGGTGGAGGAGGGCCGTCAGCGCATCATCCTCGAGGGTGATATCCCCAGTCCTGCGAACCCTCCGCCCGGTTGCCCGTTCAACACGCGCTGCCCGATCGCCCAGGATCTCTGCCGCGAGGAAGAGCCTGCGTGGCGGGAGTATCGGCCCCATCACTGGGCGGCCTGTCACTTCATCGACACCGAGGTGATCGAAGAACTGATCGACGAAGTGATCTGACACGTCGGGGTTCCGACGGGCATACCTCTCACGCGGGCACCGACGCGACGAGGGGAGTCCACCTGGTACTGTCTCGTCCGGCGGGGAGTCCCCCGCGTTTCGCTATTGGAGGAAAGCGATCCATGAAACGACTCAAACTCATCGCTTTGATCGCGGTGTTGGCCCTCGTAGCGGCCGCCTGTGGCTCGGATTCGGGAACTGACGATACCGATGCCACGACTCAGGCGACCGAGGCCACCACGGCGACGACGAGCGGTGGCACAGACGCCACGGAAGCAACCGAAGCCACCGAGGCTCCGGGCGCCATGGCGGGAGAGGGCGGCTCGCTGACGCTGTTGCAGTGGCAGGCGCCGTCGACCCTGAACCCGCTGCTGTCCGGTGGCACCAAGGAACTGTTGGCCGCCTCGTTGATCCTCGAGCCTCTGGCCGAGTACGACGCCGCCGGCAACCTGGTTCCGGCCCTGGCGGCTGACATCCCGACCGTCGACAACGGTGGGGTGTCGGACGATCTGATGTCCATCACCTGGACGTTGAAGGACGGGGTGACCTGGTCGGACGGAACGCCGCTGACGGCGGACGACGTGGTCTTCACCTACGACTACTGCACGAACACGCCGGACTGCACGCAGTCCAGCTTCTTCGGCGGTATCTCGACGGTCGAGGCCCTGGACGCATCGACGGTGCAGATCACCTTCGAGGCAGCGACTCCGTTCCCCTACAACGCCTTCGTGACGTACCAGTCACCGATCCTGCAGAAGGCTCAGTTCGAGAACTGCATCGGCGACAACGCCGCTGCGTGCACGGACGAGAACTTCGCTCCGATCGGGACCGGCCCGTACGTCATCACGGAGTTCCGGGTGAACGACACGGCGCTGTACAACTACAACCAGGCCTACCGTGGCGTGCCGGACGGCAAGCCGTTCTTCGGTGAGGTCCTGATCGTGGGTGGTGGCGACGCCGAGGCGTCGGCCCGTTCCGTGCTGCAGCTCGGCGAGGCCGACTACGGCTGGAACCTGCAGGTCGACCCGGTCGTGCTCGCCGACATGGAGGCCACCGGCCTCGGTGTCGTCAAGGCGGGTTTCGCGTCCAACGTCGAGCGGTTGATGATCAACCTGACGAACCCGGATCCGGCACTGGGTGACCAGCGCTCCGAGCCGGGCAACCCGCACCCGTTCCTGACCGACATCAACGTCATCAACGCCCTGAGCCTGGCGATCGATCGCCAGCAGCTCGTCGACGTCGGCTACGGCTTCGCCGGCCAGCCCACGTGCAACGTGTGGCCCGGCCCGCCGTACGCGTCGACGGCCAACGACGCCTGCCTGACGCAGGACATCGATGCCGCCAACGCGCTGCTGGACGAGGCCGGCTACCTGGACACGGATGGCGATGGAGTTCGCGAGACGCCCGACGGGCAGCCGCTCTACATCGTCTATCAGACGTCCACGAACGCCGTGCGCCAGAGCACCCAGGACCTCATCAAGAGCTACTGGGAGCAGATCGGCGTCGAGACCGAGCTCAAGAACATCGATGCGTCCGTGTTCTTCGGTGGTGACCAGGCCAGCCCTGACACCTACCAGAAGTTCTACGCCGACATCGAGATGTACACCAACGGTTCCGGCAGCCCGGACCCGCAGACGTACATGGGCAACTGGACGTGTGATCAGGTGATCTCGCCGAGCACCAACTTCGGTGGTTCGAACATCCCGCGCTTCTGCAGCGCCGACTACGACGCGCTCTACGCCGAGCTGCAGCAGACCGGTGATCTGAACCGTCGCATCGAGATCGTCAAGGAGCTGAACGACCTGACGATCCAGGGTGGCGCGATGATCCCGCTGATCTGGCGTGGTTCCGTGTCGGCGTTCGCCAACTCCCTCGACGGGGTCGGCGATCTGAACGGCTGGGACTCGGAGTACTGGAACATCGAGGACTGGATCCGCGTCGAGGGCTGATGGAGCGGACCAGACCATGACACTGCGCGAGGGCCTCTCGGGATCGACCCGGGAGGCCCTCGTGCCCTTTGGGTGAGGACATGGGCAGATACATCATCAGGCGCTCGCTGATCGCCATCCCCACGCTGCTGGGGATCAGCTTCGTGATCTTCGCCATCCTGGACCTCGCCCCCGGTGATCCCACCTCACAGCTCCCGCTCACCATCCCGCCCGAGACCCGGGAGAAGATCCGCGAGGCGCTCGGGTTCAACGACCCGTTCGTGTTGCGCTGGGTCAAGTGGATGGGTCAGATGTTCATCAGCGAGCCGCTGAACTTCCTGGAGGGGGCGTTCGGCTGGGAGACCTCGTGGTACGGCGGCTCCGAGCGCACCAGGATCATCTCCTGGTCCTCGCGGGGCCCGGTGGTCGACACGATCATCGAGCGGGTGCCCCAGACCCTCTGGGTCCTGGGCCTCGCCTTCATCATCGGCATCCTCATCGCGGTGCCGGTCGGCGTCATCTCCGCCTACAAGCAGTACTCGGTCTTCGACAACGTGGGCACCTTCGTCTCGATGATCGGCTACTCGGTGCCCACGTTCTTCACCGGCCTGCTGGCCATCATCATCTTCAGCGTCTTACTCGGGTGGTTCCCCTCGTTCTACGACTCCACCCACGAGGTGACCGACTGGGGCAGCTTCGTGTTCCAGATCAAGCAGATCATCATGCCGGTGGCCGTGCTGTCGCTGTTCAACGCGGCGGCGCTCAGCCGCTTCACCCGATCGTCGATGCTCGACAACCTCAGCCAGGACTACGTGCGTACCGCCCGCTCCAAGGGGCTGCGGGAGAACAAGGTGGTCACCACCCACGTGCTGCGCAACAGCCTCATCCCGGTGGTGACGCTGATCGCCCTGCAGGTGCCGGGCATCTTCGCCGGCGCCATCATCACCGAGCAGATCTTCCGGATCAACGGCCTCGGCCAGTACCTCATCAGCTCGATCCAGAGCGCCGACGTGCCGGCGGTGCAGACACTGACATTCATCTTCGCCGTGCTGATCGTCGTCTTCAATCTGGTGGCCGACGTCACGTATGGACTTCTCGACCCGCGTATCCGCTACGACTGAGGCAGAATAGGAACGGACATGGCGACCACACAGGAACGCATCGAGACCGATCCACAGATCGTCGAGCTGGGTGACCAGCCGCACCGATCGCTGTGGAGCGACGTGTGGCGCCAGTTCCGGCGGCACAAGGGCGCGCTGATCGGTCTCTTCCTGCTCACCGTGATCACGTTGGGCGCCTTCGTCGGCCCGTTCCTCTGGACCATCGATCCCGCGCTCATCGACGTGCCCTCGGCCAACCAGGGCCCGTCGCTGTCGCACCCCTTCGGCACCGACAACCTCGGCCGTGACGTGCTCGCCCGCACGATGATCGGCGGGCGGATCTCGATCTCGGTCGGCATCACCGCCATGTTGCTGGGCGTGATCATCGGCACCACCGTGGGCATCCTGGCCGGCTTCTTCAAGCGGTTGGACGGGCTGCTGATGCGAGGGACGGACCTCTTCCTGGCCCTGCCGATCCTTCCCCTGCTGCTGGTCATCATCATGTTGTTCCGCGAGCCGCTCCGGAACCGCTTCGGGCTGGAGCTGGGGATCTTCATGCTGGTGGTGTTCATCATCGGCATCACCAGCTGGATGCAGACCGCCCGCATCGTGCGCGGCGAGGTGCTGGCGATCAAGGGCCAGGAGTTCGTGCTGGCCGCTCAGAGCATCGGGACCCGCAAGCGCAACGTCGTGATGCGCCACATCTTCCCCAATGTCCTCAGCCCGGTGATGGTGGCCGCCGCCCTCGGCGTCGCCGTCGCCATCATCACCGAGTCGGCGCTCTCGTTCCTCGGCCTGGGCTTCCCGAGCGACTTCCCGACGTGGGGCCGCATGCTGTTCGACGCCCAGGGCTACATCCAGATCACCCCGATGCGGGTCATCTGGCCCGGCCTGATGATCTCGCTCACCGTGATGAGCGTGAACTTCATCGGCGACGGCCTGAGAGACGCCCTCGACCC
>JBPEXB010000544.1:0-8870 GCA_052032125.1 Acidimicrobiia bacterium | reverse complement strand
ACTCAGTACTCAGTACTCAGTACTCAGTACCGGGGGCCTGCCGCGACCCGGTGACCCCCCAGATTCACGCCCCGTCGCAGCGGCCGCATTAACGTTATCCACAGATGAGCTCGGATCTGATCCCTGAGAACGTCGCAGCGCGTTCGTTCAGCCACAGCCTGCGCGGGTATGACCCCCGCGAGGTGCGCGCCTACCTCGAGGAGGTCGCCGAACAGCTGCGGCGCTTGCAGACCCAGTACATGGCTGCCCGCCAGCAGCTCGGATCGATCGAGGACCACGAGCTCGAGGCGCTCATCGACAGCGCCACCGCTGACATCAACGAGGTGCTCCACGCGGCCCGGATCGCCTCCCAGCAGCTGACCGACCGCGCCTCGCGGGAGGCCGCCGACATGCGCACCAGAGCTGAGGATGACGCCGCCGGCACGCGCCGCCGGGCGGATGACGACGCCTACGCCCTGCGTCAGAGTGCTTGGGACACCTCGTCGGACATGCTCGAACAGGTGCGGCAGGAGGTCGCCCGCCTTCGCAAGCAGGCCGACCGCGATGCGCTGAGCATCGTGGGCGAGGCGGAGCGCAACGCCCACAAGAAGCTGGCGACCGCCAAGCGAGATGCCGAGGGGAAACTGCGGGCTGCCCGGCTGGAGTCGGAGCGGATCCTGGTGGAGGCGAGGGCCGAGCGCGACGAGATGATCGCCCACGCCGAACGCGCCTCAGAGGCCGCCCAAGAGCGCACCCGCGCCCTGGAGCGGCGGCGTGAAGAACTGATGGCCGAGCTCGAGGAGCTCCGCCTGCAAAGAGAGGCGCCGCCCGAGCAGCCCGGCAGAGGAGCGGCAGAGACGGTGCGGGTCGTGCACACGGGCGATCCAGCTCCTGTCGCCGAGCCGGAAGACATACCGGATCTTCCGGAGGCCGACTGGATCGACGAGGACGACGTCAAGGTGGTCCCGGCGCCGGTGCAGCACGCTCCGTGGGCCGATGGCAGCGACACCGTGCGCCTCGTGGAGTCGCCTGTTGCCGAGACCGACGACTTCGAGGTGGACGCCGAAGAGGTGGCCGGCGAGGTTGCCCGGATGCGCGCCGGCGACCAGGCGGCGCCGCCTGACGCCGACCCGCCCGCGGCCGACCCACCGCCCGCCGATCCACCGGCGAGCGACCCCGAGCCCGACATCGCGGAGGAGCCGAGCGCCGAGCGCAACCTGGCCAAGGCATGGTCGGCCACCGACACCAGCCCGGTCGAGACATCCGACGATCTCGGGTCGCTGTTCCGAGAGCTGCGCGTCGAGCCCGTCGAGACCGACCTGGCGGCTGCGGCGGCACCACCGGCACCGGCGGCGGCCCACGACCTCCCGAGCGTCGAAGAAGTGACCGAGGAGACACCCGTGGAGGCGCTGCTGCCGGTCGAGGTGGTCTCGCCCTTCGATCTGCGAGACCGGGCGCTCCTCCCGATCACCAATCGGGCGCTGCGGGACGTCAAGCGACAGCTCGCCGACGTGCAGAACCTCCAGCTCGAGGAGCTGAAGGAGGATCCCGCCAACTGGCAGCCGAAGCGAGACGATCTCGACTCCCGGCTCGTCCAGGAGCTGACGCTCCTGCAGCGGGAGTCCTTCTCGGCCGGGCACGTGGCGTCCGGCGAGGTGCTGGGCGAACCGGCCTCGCCTCGCGTCGAGGCACCCGAAGGCGAGATCGACCCCTTCATCTCGGCGCTGTTCGACGAGGTGGTCCTGACGGTCCAGGCCGGCCGAGAGGCCGGGCACGGCGCCCGCGAGCTCGGCAGCGCCGTCTCCAAGGTCTACCGGGTGTGGCGCACCTCGGAGGCCGAGCGACGTATGCGCCACCTCGCCGGCCTGGCGTATCACAACGGGCTGCTGCGGGGATACGGCGACGCCGGTGTGGAGGACGTGCGCATCGAGGTCGATGGCAGCTGCGACGCCTGCGGGGAGCGGGCGGAGATGGGTCTCGCGGTCGGAGACGTCGGGGTGGTCCCTGTTCACGACGAGTGCCGCTGCACGATCGTCCCTGCGTGAGCGCCGGATCGCTACCCGAGATCAGACCATAGAATGACCGGCGCTCACTCGATCGAAAGCGCAGCATGATCAGTAGGGACGAGCCCGCACCGACTTCGATCCCCCGTCGCGCCCCGCGGCGGCTGGTCACCACCCTGGTCGTCCTCGGCTTCATCCTGCTCCTGACGCTCAGGGGCATCGCCACGATCTGGACCGACTATCTCTGGTTCGACTCGGTGGACGCCACCAGCGTGTGGACGACCCTGATCTCCACTCAGGTCGTGCTCGGCGCCTTCGGAACGGTGCTCGCCTTCGCCGTGGTGTGGGCGAACCTGGTGGTCGCCGATCGCATCTCTCCGAGGTTCCAGGCCCACGACCTCGGGCCGGAAGAGGAGCTCGTCGAGCGCTTCCAGGAATGGGTCGAGCCGCGACTCCGCCGATTCCGCGTCGCCGTGGCCGCGGTGTTCTCGCTCATGATCGGCGTCGGCGCCTCGGGATGGTGGCGCGACTGGCTGCTGTACCGCAACAAGCAGACGTTCGGCATCGAGGACCCGATCTTCAACCGTGACGTGTCGTTCTACGTCTTCGACATCCCGCTGTACCGGGATCTGATCTCCTGGCTGTTCCAGCTCATCGTCGTCTCGATCCTCCTCGTGGCCGCCCTGCACTACCTCAACGCCGGGATCCGGCTGCGGCAGGGCCGGGTGCCCGAGGTCAGCGCCGGCGTGAAGGCCCACCTCTCGGTGCTGCTGGCCGTGCTCGCCCTTCTCAAGGCGGCCGCCTATCGCCTGGACGGCTACGAGTTGCTGTACTCGGACCGCGGCGCCGTCTTCGGCGCCAGCTACACCGACGTCACGGCCCATCGCCCGGCGCTGGCGCTGCTGGCGCTCATCTCGCTGTTCGGCGCCGCCCTGCTGCTCTGGAACATCCGCCGCCGCGGCTGGACCCTCCCGGCCGTCGCCGCCGGACTGTGGTTGGTGGTCTCGGTCGTCGTGGGCGGGATCATCCCCGCCGCCATCGAGCGCTTCCGGGTCCAGCCCAACCAGTTCAACCTCGAGCGCCAGTACATCGACAACCACATCAAGTTCACCCTCGATGCCTACGGCATGGGAGAGGGCCAGGTCGAGATCCGGCAGTTCGCCGCCTCGCCCGACCTCACCGCCGACGACATCGCCTCCAACCAGCCGACGATCAACAACGTGCGGCTGTGGGATCCGGGCGTGCTGGAGGCGAGCTACTCGGAGCTCCAGGAGATCCGGCCCTACTACCAGATCGCCAACGTGGACGTGGACCGCTACGTGATCGACGGCGAGCTGACCCAGGTCATGGTGGCGGCCCGTGAGCTGGACTCGAACGACCTGCCCGCCGAGGGGTGGGTCAACGAGAAGCTGGTCTACACCCACGGCTACGGCCAGGTCTACTCGCGGGCCAACGACGTGAACCCGACGACCGGCGAGCCTGCCTTCCTGGTGCGGGACGTCCCGCCCGTCTCGACGGTGGAGGAGCTGGTCATCGACCAGCCCCGCATCTACTTCGGTGAGACCGCCGACACCGGCAGCTACGTGATCGTGCGGACCAACCAGCAGGAGGTCGACTTCCCGAGTGGGGCAGCCGACACGGTCGTCCGCAACACCTACGAGGGAGACGGCGGCGTCGAGCTCTCCAACCTGGCGATCCGGGCGGCCATGGCCCTGCGGTTCGGCGACCTCAACACGCTGATCTCGCCAGAGCTCAACCCGGACTCGAAGATCCTGATGGTCCGCAACATCGTGGATCGCCTGGCCATGGTGGCCCCGTTCTTGCACGCCGATGGTGACCCCTACCTGGCGTTGATCGGCGGCCGGGCGGTCTGGATCGTCGACTTGTACTCCACGACCGATCGCTACCCCTACTCACAGCCTGCGATCGACGGTCGTCTGAACTTCGACTCACCGCTCCCGCGGGACTTCAACTACATCCGCAACTCGGTCAAGGCAGTCGTCGACGCCGAGCACGGCTCGATGGACCTCTACGTGCTGGAAGGCGCCGATCCGCTCACGCGGGCGTACCAGCAGATCTTCCCGGAGGTGTTCACCGACTTCCCGGCGATGACCGACGAGCTGCGCGAGCACCTCCGCTACCCCGAAGACATGTTCCGGGTGCAGTCGGACATGTACGCCACCTATCACCAGATCGACCCCGAGGACTTCTTCCAGGAGGAGGACAAGTGGGACATCCCCCGCGATCCCTCGACCTCGTCCCGGATCCCGGTCCGCGGTGATGCGTTCGACTCCTTCGGCAACGTCGATCGCAGCCGCCGCCTGGAGCTGCCGTACTACCTGCTGATGCGCCTCCCGGAAGAGAACGATCTCTCCTATCTGGCGTTCCAGAGCTTCAACCCGGCCAGCCGCGAGAACATGACGGCCTTCATGGTCGCCAAGAGCGGGCCGGAGGACTACGGCGAGCTGATCGACTACCGACTGCCGCGTGGCGAGCTGATCAACGGTCTGCAGCAGATCTCGGCACGTATCGACCAGGACCCGGTCATCTCCCAGCAGTTCACCCTCCTGGGCCAGCAGGGCTCGGAGATCATCAGGGGCAACCTGCTGATCATCCCGGTCGAGGAGTCCTTGCTGTTCGTGCAGCCGATCTATCTACGCGGCGAGGATCTCGAGCTCCCCGAGTTCAAGCGGGTGGTCGTCGTGTTCGGTGAGGAGACGCCGCCGATCATGCGCGAGACCCTCGAGGAGGCGCTGTTCGAGATCTTCGGCGACGGCTCGGTGCCGCCTCCGACCGACCCGCCGCCGACCAATGGCGACCCGATCCCGATCGGCGACGACGTTCAGCAACTGGTGCTCCAGATCGACCAGCTGCTCACCGAGGCGAACGACGCCTTGCTCGCAGGCGATCTCGGGCTCTACCAGTCGAAGGTCAACGAGGCGGCGCTGTTGATCGAGGCGCTGCGGGCGCTGGTCGAGGACTCGCAGGCTCCCTGACGCGGCCGAGGCCCCGGCCCGCTTTGCGGACCGGGGCTCGATCGTTGGGCTCAGCTGCTCACGACCAGCTCACCGGTCATCTTCTCGTGCCCGGTCACCGCACACACGAACGTGTACGTGCCGGGGGCCAGGTCGGGGACGACCACCCGCCGGGCCGTGCTGGCGGGCAGCTCGACGTCGATGCCCAGCTCCTCGATCGTGAACGTGTGCCGGAACGGGTCGCGATTGTCGATGAACAACGCAGTCGCTCCCGCCTCGACCTCCACCACCTCCGGGAACTCGACCCGCTCGGCGAGGATCTCGATGTCGCCCTCGACCGCCACGTCGCTGGTGGTGGCCGCGGTGGCGATCATGGAGACCACCGCGCCCACGGCGATCACTCCGATCAGCCCTCGCCAGGCCATGAGTCCCGACCGCGCCTCCCATCGGCGCAGCGTGCCGATGGCGCCGATGACGATCGCCAGCGGGATCGCGGTGCCGGCGACGCCGCCGAGGATGAAGTTCACCGGTGAGTTCGGGTGGGCCAGGTCCGGGAGGTTGAATGGTGCGCTCATCGCCACGATCAACACGCCCAGCACCAACAGGGTGATCGGGCCTGCCCTGCCGGTGCCGCGGCTGGTGATCACCGAACCGACGATCAACAGCGCCGCAAAGACCGTGATCTCCGGGATGATCTCGCCGGCCAGCACCGTCAGCACCACGGCCCAGGCGACCATCGCCAGGGCGAAGCGGACCAGGTAGCCGCGCCACGGGATGGCGGTCTCCTCCTGTCGTGGGGTGGCCGTCTGTTCGTCCAGCATCTCGTGCTCCTTCCTGCTCAGGCGGACCTCGCCGCCCGGGCGCTCGATGTGTCTTCTCTTCGATGGCCCTGCGCCAGCTGTTGCAGCGCCGGCCGGTCGATCGAGTCCTGAGGGGCGACGGCGACCTTGGTGGCGGTCACCGCCCGCAAGGTGGCGGTGCGCAGCCCGCCTTCCAGAACGGCCCGCTCGCCCATGAGGGCGCCGGGACCCACCTGCGCGACGGTGCGCCCGTCGACGTCGACGTCGAGGACGCCGTCCAGGACCAGATAGAGCTCGTCGCCTGCGGCCCCCTGGGTGGTGAGCATGTCGCCGGCCGCCAGCGTGCGGATCCGCGGCTTGCGGCCCTTGCGCATGATGTGGAGCGACAGTTCCCGCTCCAGCGCCGTGGCCACGGCGGTCACGAAGGCCGTCGAATCGGACCCGCCCCACGGTGTCGCCTCATGGGTGCTCTCCCGAGCCCAGCCCTTGAAGTCGATCGTCCCGCTCTTGGCCGTCAGCTGCCCGTCGGCGTCGTAGAACCAGTGCCGTGGCATGCGGCTGGCTCCTGCCACTCGTGAGGAATGGTTGCCGTCCGGGGTGATGGTGAGCTCCAGCGTCGTCCACACCGCCGGGGCCGTGAGCCGGAAGAAGGGTGGTGCGGTGATCCGCCGGGGGAGCGGTGCGCCGGTGCGGCCTCCGGTGGTCTGGCGGAAGGTGACCCCGTGCGGCCCGATCTCCGGCTCCGACTGGAGGTCGGGGAGCGCCACTGCGGCGATCGACAGCTGGCCGACGCCCAGCGACAACTCGGTGGGGCAGATGTGGCCGCCGCCCGAGTAGCCGGCGTCGACGATGTGCCCGTCGACGATCTCCGCCCACGCCTTCAACTCGTTGGCGAAGCGGAAGCGGCCCTGCTCCCTGAGCCCCACGAGGTCGGTGAGCCGATCCGGCGGCGGGTCGTCATAACGGCCGATCCCCACATCGAGTGGGATGCGCAGGAGCCCGGTCATGGCCTCCGACGGGATCCAGGACACCGAGGTGACAGATGTTTCGACTCTCATGGGACCTCCTTGCGGTCTGATCCCACGGTCGCAAGCGGACGAGCTCCTGCCCACGGTGCGGGTGCGACTTCGAGGGTGGTGCTGGCCACACCCCTCGACTCGGGCTTCCACGCTGGCCACCCGGCACCTGAACCGATGTGATGGGCACATGACCTCGATGACCGCCACCTCGACCATTTCGGTCTTCCTCGCCGATGACAACGTCATCGTGCGCGAGGGTGTCCGGGCCCTCCTCGACATGGAGCCCGACGTCGAGGTGGTGGGCGTCGCCGGCGACTACGACGAGCTGGTGTCAGGAGCGGGCGCCACGAACCCGCAGGTGATCGTCACGGACATCCGCATGCCCCCCTCGTTCTCGCGCGAGGGCATCGAGGCCGCCCGGCTCGTCCGCAAGCAGCATCCCGGCACCGGCATCGTGGTGCTGTCGCAATACGACGACCCGGAGTACGCCGTGTCGCTGCTCGAGGACGGCGCCGCCGGGTATGCCTACCTGCTGAAGGACCGGGTCGGCGAAGGAGATCAGCTGGCCGACGCGGTGCGAGCAGTGGCGACGGGCGGGTCGGTTCTCGACCCCAAGATCGTCGAGGCGCTGGCGGCGCCGGTTCGGTCGGACGACTCGCTGACGCAGGCCGAGGAAGCGCTCCTGCACCAGGTCGCCGCCGGCACGCCGATCAAAGCGATCGCCGTGCAGCGCCGCACCACGCCAGCAGCGGTCGACGGGGCCATCGGTGAGCTGTTCGTCAAGCTGGCGGCGGGATTGTCCGCCGGCGAGGAGGGCAGCTTGCGCCGCCTCGAGAAGCTGCACCGCGCGATCATGGAGCGGGAGGAACAGGGGGAGACACTCGCCAGGCTGCTGCCCGGCGGGGTGGCCGAGATCCTGCTCGGGACCGGGCGGCAGATCGGCGAGACGGAGGAACTGGAGGTGACGGTGCTGATGTCCGACATCCGCGGCTACTCCACGATCGCCGAGCGCACGGATCCGACGACCCTGGCCGGCCAGTTGAACGAGCATCGGGCGGCCATGAACCGGGCGGTGCTCGATCACCACGGCACGGTCATGCAGTTCGTCGGCGACGCCGTGATGGCCGTGTTCGGGGCTCCGGTGCCCCTCAAGCACCATGCGGACATGGCGCTGGCGGCAGCTCGGGCGATGCACGAGGCGCAGGCTGCCATCGATCAGCGGTGGGCAGCCGAGGGCCTGGAGCCGTTCGGTCTGGGGATCGGCCTCTCCACCGGGACCGTGGCGGCGGCGTTGCTCGGCTCCGAGGAGCGGATCGAGTACTCGGTGGTGGGGGACACGGTCAACCTGACCCAGCGCCTCCAGCAATGGGCCGATCCCGGCGAGACGGTGTTGAGCGAGGCGACCATGGAGCAGCTCACGGCGGTGCCGGAGGTTGACCATCTGGATCCGGCCACGGTCAAGGGCCGGACCAGCCCGGTCGCGGCGCACCGGTTCCCGAGGAGGGCGGCGTGAGCGACCGGGCGATCATCCGGTCCGTCCGGGTGGCGGCTGTCGTGGGGATTCTGTCCGCAGCGACCGGTTCGGTGTGGATCGTCGTGCTGGCTGGCATCGGAACCTGGTGGTCCGACTTGATGGCGTTCGTCGCTCTGTTCGCCGTGGCCTTCTCGACGATTGCCTGGCTGGCTGTTCCTCAGCAAGGACGTAATGCCGTCGTGTGGACCATGGCCGCTGCCGGGTTCTCGTGTGGCGTGTATCTCCTCGGCCTGGCCGCCGCCGCGGTCACCGTGGACGACCCTGCGGTCATTCTCTCGGCGCCCGAGACGGTCGTGCCGTCGATGTACCCCTCCGCCGCCTGGATCCTGTTGGGTGTCGAGCCACTGTTGACCGCGGCATTGTTCGCGCTGATGACATTCGGCCTGCTCTTGTTCCCCGACGGCCGGTTGCCATCGCCCGGCTGGCGGTGGGTGGCGAGGTTTGCGGGAGCCAGCATCGCCCTGGTCACCGTGCTCTTCGCCTGGGGACTCCGTCCCGGCAGCGCAGAGCCTGCTGACTCTGGGCGGCTTCTCGACACGTCGTGGGTCCCTCTCTTGTTG
>JBPEXB010000543.1:0-8732 GCA_052032125.1 Acidimicrobiia bacterium | reverse complement strand
ACGCCCTCGCGGCGCATCGCCTCGCAGGAATTGAAGTCCCACCCGAAGAAGCTGTTGATCACGACCGCCACATCCTGCATCTGCTGCCACTCGTCGGCGTCGAGGAAGTGGAAGTCGACTTTGTAGCGGTCGTGGAGCGGCGCCGCCGGGTCGTACCGCATGATGTTGATCTGCGGCCCCACCCCGAGCGCCCTCACGAACAGATCGAACGGCTCGATCGCCTCCTGCAGGTGCATGATGCGGGTGCCGGAGCCGTCGTAGGCCGCCTGCAGGTCCTCGAAGGACTCGACTCGCGACACTCCCACCCACGCTCCCCCGTCGTACGGCTTGAGATAGGCGGGGTACCCGATGTGGTCGCCGATCTCCCGCAGGTCGAACATGCGGGCGTAGCTGTCGAGGGTGATCTGGAGGTCGGGCACGTCCTCGTACGCCTTGGGCGGCAGCATCCAGGTGCGCGGCACCGGCATGCCCAGCCGCATCATCGCCGCGTACGAGGTGTGTTTCTGCATCGCCTGGAGGGTGAACGGGTTGTTCAGCACGTAGAGACCGTTCATCACCACGGCCTTCTTGATCCACTCGCGGCTGGTCGGGTACCAGGGAGTGAGTCGGTCGAGGACGACGTCGTACGAGACGTCCTGGGCCAGGTCGAACGGTTCGATCGTCACCCGCTCCACCTCGAAGTCGATGCGCTCGCCGCCCACATCGGCGACGGCGCCCAGCGAGGACACGATGTCCTCGTAGAACACGGGCCAGCAGAGGTCGGCGCCGAGGGACAAGCCGATGCGTCGGGTGCTCATGGGCCCACGCTACCCAGCGATCGCCGGGTCGGCTCCGGGCACCGTCAATGCCAGCGCCGGACCGAGCTGATCCCGCCAGTGGTGCCAGTGGTGACCGTCGGGCGCCTCTCGGTAGTGGAGCTGCTCGACCGTCTCACCAAGCACCTCGGCGAACCAGCGGTTGTCGGGCGCCAGGCCCTCGTACTCGCCGCACGCCTGGTAGACGACAGGTGCCGGGGGGCGGAGGTCCTGGCGGAAGCGAGCCAGGAAGTCGATCACCGGCAGGAACATCGGCCCTCGCTGCGTCGGGCCCCCGAGTCGGGTCACGAACGACCCGGAGAGCAGCGCCAGGCCTCCCACCCCGCCGAGTCGCCAGGCGGCCGCCAGCGAGGCCACCGCCCCCAGGCTGGCCCCCACGAAGATGTGATCGGCGGCGCTCGGGCTGGCCCCGTACCGCCGCACGGCTGCCGCCACCACCTCGCCCACGAACCGGGCATGGCGCGGGTCGTCTGCGTACTCGGTGAGGCGCTCGACCGGATCGAGGAGCGCCGCCATCAGCGGCGGAACGGCACCCGAAGCGATCAGGTGATCGAGCACCGCGGCCACACCGGCATGGCGTAGGAAGTCGCCCCCGTCGTGCACCACGACGATCGGCATGGAAGAGCGCCGCTGCGCAGGGAAGTACCACCGCAGGGCCCGGCGTTGGGCGAACGCGGTCGAGTCGACATAGCCCCTGCGCACGGTCCCCCGCTCGGTAGGAGGAGGGTCGGCCCACCACGGTCGTCGGTAGCCGGGGCCCGTCGCCACCGAGTTGGCACCGAACGGATCGGTGGCCTGGCACGGGTTGTGAGGATCCACCTCGCTGCGGATGTGCCCTGCGCTCGACGCCGCCACCTTGTACTCGACGCGGGATCCCGCCGGCAGCTCGACCGTGACGGCGTGCAGCTCGTCGGCCACCCTGGCCAGAGGCGGAAAGGACGGGAACCGGGCCATGAAGTGCTCGATCGCCACCGAGTCCGCCTCGCCGAGGTGAATGAAAGTCGACGACGTCCCGTCGTGGATCGGCGTGGGGTGGGCCGCCAACAGCTCGGCCCGAGCGGAGGGAGCCACCTCTCGCAGTCGGTCGAGGATGGGCGGCGGTGCGATCGCGTCGAGCGGCTTCATCGGCCGGGCAGGTTACCGGCGCGGGGGCGCCGCACCCTGGCCGCATCGACGTTCCAACCGCATTCCAGCCACGTCCTTACCGGCGCCGGTGACGGTGCGACCGGGAGGCACTCCCGAGTCGAGGCGCAACAGCGCAAGGAGGGAATCGTGCGCAAACTCCTGATCCTCATGGCGGCCATGGCCACCATGGTCGTGGCGGCCCTGCCGGCGGCCGCCGCCGGTGACCCGGCGACCCGCCAGCGGGGCGACGTGTATCTGATCCTGGACGAATCCGACGTCGGAGGCGCCGGTCTGGCTCGCTTCGAGAACGGGCTGTCCACCAGGCTGAGGGCATCCGGCATGACGCCCGGGCACGCCATCACGGTCTGGTGGGCGATCTTCAACGACCCGGCCGGCTGTCTGGACCCGTACGCGTGCGGTGTCATCGACGTGATCGGGCCGGCCTTCGGCGGCAACGCCGACGGCTCGAAGGTCTCGGTCCCGTATGCCACCGGCGGCGTCGTGGACGCCGACGGCGTGTTCCGGGCTCGCGCCTGGCAGCCGCTCGGACCCGCCGACGGCAGCGCCAACACGTACTTCGGCGACCCGGACTACGGGCTCCTCAACCCGCTGGGGGCCGAGGTGCACCTGGTGCTGAGAGACCACGGACCGCTGATCCCCGGCCAAGAGCATGCCCAGGTCAGCACGTTCGACGGTGGCTGCGATCCGGCGGTGAACCCCGTCGATGGGCTCTGGATCGACCTCATCGGGACGTTCCCGGACGCCCCCGGCGAGTGCAACGACATCGCCTTCGTGGTGTACCCGTCACCGGACACGCCCTGACGGAGGGTCCGACCCCGGGGGGCCGGCGACATCGTTCGCCGGCCCTCCGGCCCGGCCCTTCACTCCCTGCCGAGGGCGGCGGCCAGGGCGTGGTACGACGCCTTCGGGGTGCGCTCCAGGCTCTCGAAGTCGACGTGGACCAGGCCGAATCGCTTCTCGTACCCATGCGCCCACTCGTAGTTGTCGAGGAGCGACCAGACGAAATACCCCTCGACGGGGACGCCGTCGGCGATGGCCCGCTGCACCTGCGCCAGGTGATCGTTCAGATAGCGAATCCGCCGATCGTCCCGCACGTCGCCATTGTGGATCTCGTCGGTCCAGGACATGCCGTTCTCGGTGATGTAGATCGGCAACCCGCCTGCATAGTCGCGATGCACCCGGGTGAGGAAGTGATGGAGCCCCTCGGGGAAGATCTCCCAGCCCATGGTGGTCTGGGGGAGGTCGCCCGTCAGCTCCTCGAAGTCTCCCCAGAGGCCTGACCGGCCCGGTCGCACGAGCTTGCGCGTGTAGTAGTTGAGCCCGAGCCAGTCGACGGGCTCGGCGATGACCGACATGTCGCCTTGCCACCCGTGGGGCAGGTGCGGTTCGAGGCCCTCGAGCACGTCGGCGGGATACTCGCCGGTGCGGATGCCCGAGAGGAACCACCGGTTGTAGATGCCGTCGTAGAGCCGGGCGGCATCCTCCGCCTCCTGGCTGGCGTCGGCGGGCGCGGCGAACTCGTGATTGGTCACGGCTCCCACGTTCGACATGCCGAGCGCCCGCATCACCTGGACCGCCCGGCCGTGGGCCAGCAGCACGTGGTGCATGGCGCGAGCGGCAGCACGGATGTCGCGCAAGCCGGGCGGATGCAGCCCCAGGAAGTGACTGAGCCAGGCAACGCACCATGGTTCGTTGATCGGAGCGGCCGCATGGACGCGATCGCCGATCCGGCTCATGATCACCTCCGTGAAGTCGGCGAACCATCCGGCGATGTCACGGTGCTTCCACCCACCCTCGTCGAGCAGCGGTTGCGGCAGCTCCCAGTGGTACAGCGTGGCGAAGGGCTTCAACCCTCGAGCGCACATCGCATCGACGAGCCGGTCGTAGAAGTCGAGTCCTTCGGGGTTCGGCGTGCCACGCCCGTCAGGGAGCACCCGCGCCCAGCTGAGTGAGAAGCGGTAGGCGTCCAGACCCATCCCGGCCGCGAGGTCGAGATCGTCCTCGTAGCGGTGATAGTGGTCGCAGGCGACGCCGCCGTGCTCGCCACGGACGACGTTGCCCGGCGTGGCGGCGAAGGTGTCCCATTGCGTGGCGCCGGCGCCGCCGAAGCCGTGGCCTTCGATCTGATACGACGACGTGGCGGCGCCGAAGGTGAAACCCTCCGGAAAGTCGGAACGCCGGTGGTCCAGGGTGGCTGCGTCGGAGTCCATCGTCCCAGCGTAGGTGGCCCTCAACGCTCTCCGTCCGTTCGCTAGCGTCGAGCGCACAGGGACCGGAGGGGGCTGGGTGGCGACGACTTCGACACTGCGCGGGTGGTGGGACGACTACGCCTGCCGGCCCGATCGCATGACGCCCCACACGTCGTTCGGTTTCACCTCACTGGTCGCCAACCCGTCACTCGAGGCCTGGGTGGCCTTCGATGCCACCCTCGAGGCGACGGGATATCGCCCCAAGTCCTCGTGGTGCTACACGTGCCGCAACATCAAGGACAGCAGCAAGCTGTCGCTCCATTCCTACGGCATCGCCCGCGACATCGACCCCTTCGCCCTGGGGAACCCTTTCGTGGGTGGAGCGTTCAGCTGGGACCGCACCCGCTTCACCAAGGCCCAGATCGACGCCGTGTACGCCATCGAGACCACGGAGGGCGTCCGGGTGTTCTCGTGGGGCGGGTTCTGGCGGAACCGCAAGGACTACATGCACTTCCAGCTCGACGTGCGGCCGTCTGCCCTGGCCGCCGGCATCGACTGGTCCACGGTGGGCGGCGACGCACCCGCCGGCGGCCCGGCGGCCACCGACCACACGACGACGCTGGCCACCACGGCCTCACATCCCACCGAGGAGGAAGAGATGGCATCGAAGATCGGCGACGAGGGCGGCGACATCGGTCGGCTTCAGGACATGCTGCGGCGCGCGGGTTTCGATCCCGGGGCCACCGACGAGGTGTTCGGACCACTCACGAAGCGGGCACTCGAGGACTTCCAGCGGGCCGAGGGCCTCACCGTCAACGGGGTGGCGGGGCCGGGGACCTGGGCGCTCCTCGCGGTACGGTTCGTCTCGACCTGACTCGGCGTAGGGTTCGTGACACGAGTCGGCCAGGAGGTCGCGATGCCGGAAGCCGCACCCCAACCCGTCCCCGAGGGCATGTCCACCGTCACGCCGCATCTGTGGTTCGGAGGAGATTGCGCCTCGGCGATCGACTTCTACCAACAGGCACTCGGAGCCACCGTGATCGGCGAGCCGGTCCCGGCTCCGGACGGAACCAGCATCTGGCACGTGATGCTGCAGATCGGGGACTCCAAGGTGATGATGGCGGACGCCCAACGCGGCGCCTGGGAGGGGGCTCCCTCGGGCGGCACCAGCGTCGGCTTCTTCACGTACGTCGACGACTGCGACGCGTGGTTCGAACGCGCCGTGGCGGCGGGGTGCGAGGTCATCGATCCGCTCGAGGACATGTTCTGGGGGGATCGCACGGGCAAGGTCAAGGATCCGTTCGGCCACACCTGGGCCTTCGCCACCCACAAGTGGATCTTCTCGGAGGAGGAGATGGCCGCCCAGATGGGCGGCTGACCCGGTGGACCGGTTCATGGAGGCCGCCATCGAGGAGGCGCGCACCGGCGCCGCCGAGGGCGGCATCCCCATCGGGTCGGTGCTGGTCGTGGCCGATGAGATCGTCGGGCGCGGCCACAACCGGCGGATGCAGCAGGGCTCGGCGATCCTCCACGGCGAGATGGATGCGCTCGAGAACGCCGGACGGCTCCCCGCCCGGCGCTATCGGGAGTCCACGATCTACACGACCCTGTCGCCGTGCTCGATGTGCTCCGGGGCCATCCTGCTCTACGGGATCCCCCGGGTCGTCGTCGGCGAGCACCGGACCTTCATGGGGGCCGAGGAGTTGCTCCGCAGCAACGGCGTGGCGGTCGAGGTCCTCGACGACCCGACCTGCGTCGACCTGATGGCGACCTTCATCGCACGACATCCGGAGGTCTGGAACGAGGACATCGGCGAGGACTAGCCGCCGTCCTCCCGGGCGGCGAGCGGGCTGAGGCGGGCGAGGCGCTCGGCCCGTCCGGTGGCGATCAACGCCAGCCCGACCGTGTCGATCACCCCGTGGGTGACGACCGGCAGCCACACGTTGTATCCGGCCCCCACGAACAGCACCCCCAGGATCGCTCCCACCAGGCCCGTGCTCACCGCTCCGGCTGGACCCTGATAGAGATGGGCGAGCCCGAACACCAGCGCGCTGCCGACGACCGCCAGGGCCACGATGGCCGGCTCGTCCCCGAACACTTCGACGGCCCCGCCCAGGAGGAAGCCCCGGAAGATCAACTCCTCCACGAACGCCACGACCACCCAGACGACGGCCAACCATTGCAGCAGGGCCCACCAACTCGACCGGACGGATTCGACGAGGCTCAGGTCGTGCGATTGGCCCGTCAGCCGCTCTGCGAGTGGCTCGATCACGATCACCGACAGCAGCTGGATGCTCGCCCCGAGGAGGGCCGCCAGGGCGACCGTGTTCGGCCAACTCGACGGTGCGGCCAGGCCGAGGGCCGCCGCGTCGGCGTCGCCGAGCCAGAGCGTCCCGATCACGATGGCCACCGCGCCGACGATCCCCAGGCCCGGTTGGCGGCGGCGTCCGCTCTCGATCAGCACCACCGCGGCCACCGCGAGCCACAGCGTCACGCCGGCTCTCGCATCGGGGAAACGTAGCGCCGGCCTGGCGACCGTGTGTGTAGCCCCCGCCGTCCCCATAAGCTTGACCGATGCAGCTCGCCCCCCTCTCTGGTCGTCGTTGATGGCACCTTCGACCCGCGCCGGGCGCGAGACCGCCAAACAGTGGGGCCGTTCGGTCTTCCGCACCCTCTACACACGTCCCAACCGGGCGCTCTACGTGCGCGGGACACTGTCGACCGATCGCCTGACCCTCCCTCGGTTTCTCGGCATCGGCGCGCCGAAGGCAGGCACGACGTGGCTCCACCACAACATGGCCGCGCACCCGGACCTCTATCTCCCTGAGATCAAGGAGCTGCACTTCTTCAACGTCCGCACGTGGCTGACGATGGGGTGGTACTCACGGCAGTTCACCGCGGCCGGCCACCGGGTGCCGGGCGAGATCACCCCCGGATACGCGGCCCTGCCCGAGGGCACGGTGCGGCAGATCGCGACCCTGATCCCCGAGGTGCGGCTCCTCTACCTGGTGAGGGACCCGATCGAGCGCATGTGGTCGCATGCGGTGATGAAGCTCGCCCGCGAGCGCGACCGAGCCGTCGGTGACGTCACCGATGCCGAGTTCCTCGCCCACTTCGAGGAAGAGCACGCCACCGGGCGAGGGGACTACGTCGGGGCCGTCGATCGCTGGCAGAAGGCGTTCTCGCCCGAGCAGCTGTGGGTGGGTTCCTTCGACGACATCAAAGAGAGGCCTCGCGACTTGCTGACCGAGGTCTTCGAGCACGTCGGCGTCCGCACCGACGTCCGCTGGGAGGACTTCCCGGCCGAGAAGGTCATCGACCGCGGTGTGCACCGGGCCGACGACGTCTTCGACAAGAAGCCCCGCCAGCACGTGCCAGATCGGTTCGTCGCACCGTTGAACGAACTGCTCGCCCCCCAGATCGAGGCGTTTGCCGAGCGCTACCCCGACATCGGGAAGCGCTGGGTGCGCTGAGCCTCACGCCCACCCGGGCGCGACACCGAAACGACCCACGCCCGAGGGTCGCGCCTGCTCGTACGCATGGGCCACCCGGAGCACCAGGTCGTCGCGATGCTTGGCGGCCACGATCTGCAGGCCGAAGGGGGCCCCGTCACCGGACACGCCGCACGGGACGGTGGCCGCCGGCTGCTGTGACAGGTTGAACGGCAGCGAGAACGGCGACCAGGTCTGCCACCGGCGGTGTGGCCAGCCCTCCGGCACCTCCGGGCCGGCTGCGAAGGCCGTGATCGGCATCGTCGGCGTGATCAGCACGTCCTGGTGATCGAGCATCGCTCCGAGCGCCACGGCCACCTCGACCCTCCGCCCGAACGCCTGCGCGTGGTCGAGAGCACCCAACCGCATGCCCTCCTCGGCGATCTCCCGCAACCCAGGGTCCACCTCGTCGAGCCGGTCCTGATCGAGGCCCGCCACGACCGCCGCCGCAGCCGAGTACCAGAGCACCTCCCAGATCGGGGTCGGGTCGCCGATCGGAGGATCGCCTACTTCGACCGTGGCTCCCAGGCTCTCCAGGGTCTCGACAGCGGCATTGACGGCGACCGCCACTGCCTCGTCCACCTCGGCGAAACCGAGCGTCGGGCTGAACAGCACCCGAAGCCCGGCGACACCGTCGCGCACGGAGCTCCACCGATCAGGTCCGGGCGCCGTGGGGAGGGCGGTCCAGTCCCGCCGGTCGTACTGCGCGATCACGTCCAGCAGCGCCACGGCGTCGTCCACGGTGCGGGCCATCGGTCCCGCGTGCGAGACGGTCCCGAACGGGCTCATCGGCGCATAGGGCACCAGCCCGAAGGTCGGCTTGAGGCCAACGGTGCCGGTGAACGATCCAGGGATACGGATCGACCCTCCCCCGTCGGTACCCAGTGCCAGAGGGACCATGCCGGCCGCCAGCGCCGCCGCACTCCCGCCGCTCGACCCGCCCGGCGTCAGGGCGGTGTTCCACGGATTCCGGGTGATCCCCGTCAGCGGGCTGTCGTTCAGACCCTTCCATCCGAACTCGGGCATCGTGGTCTTGCCGAGCAGGACCGCCCCTGCCTCCCGCAACCGCGCCACGGCCGGCGCGTCCTCGG
>JBPEXB010000542.1:0-4199 GCA_052032125.1 Acidimicrobiia bacterium | reverse complement strand
ACGGGCGCATACGTCCGGTGCAGGTCGGGCCACCAGTCGAGGTTCTGGACCCACAGGCTGCCGGTCTGGTCACGACGGGTCAGGTGGAGGCGCTCCAAGCGTCGCGACAGATCCGTGGCGGCGTCGGCCACGTCGCGGCGAGTCCACCGCTCGACCACGACCCCGGTGGGGCCGACCACCCGATCCAGCAGGCCGCCCTCTCCGTCCGGCGTCGTGACGGCCACCTCGACGAGACTTCGTTCGAGGAGTGCCTGCGGTATACCGAGCTCGGCACCGACGCGCATGAGGTCGTCGACGCGGACGCTCGTGTCGTCGCTCGCCTGGAGCTCGAGGGCGCGGGCGATGACGGCTTCGGCATGCTCCCGGCTCAGCCGCATCTCCCCGGACATGCCTTCGAATGTATCAGTGGGTCCCGCTTAGCGGTATGGCAGATGCTGAGGCCGCCTCGACGATGGGACCTCTGGCTCTGTTACGAGGACCGAGGCAGGCGCATGCTCGAGCGAGCGCACGTCGTTCGAAAGGGTTGCCATGGAGAACCTGGTCGACCTCGGCCTGTTCCTCGCGGGACTGGGCGTGTTCTTCCTCGGAGTCGCCGCCCTGTGGTGGGTGGGGGACTGGAGCGGGAAGCAGTAGTCAGCCGCTCGCTTCCAACTCCTCGAAGAGGGTGATCTGGAGCCCCGCTGGGGCTTCCAGGCGGCTGTTCAGCGAGTCCCATGGGGTTCTGGTGGGCGAGGCGATGAGGTCGGCGCCTCCCTCGACCGCTCGTTCGGTTGCGCCGGTCGCATCGGCGACCTCGAACGCCACCCGAATGGAGCGGCTCACGTCGCGGCCGACCTCGAGGTCGTCGATCAGCCGCCGTTGGGCCGGGTTGACGATTTCGAGCGTGGCGCGTCCCGCCTGAAGGGCCATGACCAACGCGCCCCCGTCGCTCTCGACGAAGAACTCCTCAGGCATTCCGAGCGTGTCGCGATAGAACGCCACCGCCTCGTCGAAGTCGTCAGCTTCCACGACGAGCCGCAGCTGCAGCACTCGACCGGCGGTCATGCCTGCGCCTGTGCATGCGGGAACCAGTGGTCGGCGTCCTCGCCCCGGTATTCATCCGGGAACCCGGGACCGGGCTCGATGGTGACATGGCGGATGTCGATCGGCTCGCCGGTCATCTCATCCACCACGAGCGGTCGAATGATCTCTCCCGTTCGTCGATCACGCAGGATGGCGGGCGGCCCGTGCTCGGCGAGCCATCGGTCACCCCATCGCATGGCCGCCAGGACCACGTTGACGGAATCGCGCCCCTTGTCGGTCAGGCGATATTCGTAGCGAGTGGGTCGCTCCTGGTAGGGCACCTTGGTGAGGATGCCCTCCTCCACGAGATGGTTGAGGCGGGTGGTGAGCACGTTCCGCCCGATGTCGAGACGCCGCTGGAAGTCGTCGAATCGGCGGACGCCGTAGAACACCTCGCGCATGATCAGAGGGATCCACCAGTCGCCGAACACGTCGAAGGTCTGGGCGACGGAGCATGGCCATTCGGACAGTTGGGTCTTGCGCATGAGATTCATGATAGTCAGTTCCACAATGAAACTCATTAGTTCTATAATGAAACTCACTGATCGCTCTGAAAGGAAGGATGACCATGTCGGGTGCTGCGCTGACCACGTTGCGGGCCTCCAATGCCGTGCTCGGGCGCCTGGCGCCGAAGTCCACGGCGCGGCGCAATGGACGGCTCTTCACGACACCCAGGCCCCGCGCCGTGCGACCGTGGGAACAGTCGGTCGAAGCCGGGGCTGCTCGGGTTCAGCTGGCGACCGGATTGAGCGGCCTGTACTGGCCGGGTTCGGGCCCGTCGGTGCTGGCGCTCCATGGATGGGAGGGCCGGGCCACCCAGTTCGGCCCGCTCGCCGAGCACCTGGCCGGCAGCGATGCCTCGCTCCTCAGCCTCGATGGCCCGGCGCACGGCCGGTCGACCGGAACTCGGGCCAATCCGATCGCGTTCGCCAGGGCTTTGCTCGACGCCGATCGTGAGCGGGGTCCGTTCGACGCCGTCGTCGGCCACTCGATGGGTGCCGCATCGGCGGCGTTGGCGATCGCCTGGGGCCTGCGGGTCGACCGAGCCGTCTTCATCGCCGGCCCGGCATCGCTCTCAGGAGTGCTCCAGCGTTTCGCCGGCTTCGTAGGTCTCCCGGATCGAGCTCAGCGAGACTTCGTTGCGGAACTGGAAGCGGTGGCCGGCGTGCCGTCTGGCAACGTCGACGTCACATCGGTGGCGGGCTTGGTCACGGTCCCTGTGCTCGTGTTCCACGACGTCGAGGATCGCGACGTGCCGATCGGAGACGGCCGGGTCATCGCCGACACGCTGCCGAATGCTCGCCTGATCGAAACGCGCGGTTTGGGGCACAACAAGATCTTGCGCGATCCCGAAGTGCTGGCGGTGGCGGCGGAGTTCCTGGCGGGCTGACGGAGGTCAGGGCTCGGAGCAGGCGGCGACCAGCCGGTCGGCCCGCTCGTCGATCTGCCGCAGGCGCCGATCGGTCTCGTCGTCGAGGAACTGCGAGGCGGCCGGTCGATGCCGGAGCCCCCACTGGTTCACGAAGGTGAGCCGGCGTCCGGGGTGGCCGGTGATGATCCAACCGAGGCGGTGGATCAGCCGGTGATGAAAGCCACACAGAGACACGAGGTTGTCGAGGTTGGTCGGCCCGCCCTGCGACCACGGGACGATGTGGTGACAGTCGAGCCAGCGGGTGCGCTCGCAGCCCGGGAAGCGGCAGCCCTGATCTCGACCCTCGACGACCCGGCGCAGCCAGGCGGGGATCGTGCGGCTGGTGCGGCCGATACCCACGGTCACGCCCTCGGAATCATGCAGTGCCGGCTGAACGCGAGCATCGCAGAGCAGCCGGTCGATCTCGGCCTCGGAGAGAAGCCTTCGGGCCGCGTCCCAACCGTCTCCGCGGCGATGGACGAGGTCGGCGGCCGCCATGTGCACCACCACGGTGGCGCGGTCGGCGTCGGCTCGTTGCTCCTCGGCGAGCGAGGTGGAGGCCATCTCCACCAGCGCCTCTCCCATACGCGTGTCGAAATCGCGATAGAGACCGGTCTGCTCGTCCTTCGGGGACTGCTCGGCGATCCTCAGCAGCGCCCGCTCGACCATCACGCCGTCGACGCCGGGCAGCACCCCACGAAGGTGCAATGCCTCGTCTCGCCAGTGGGTCGTGAGGTGCGGGAGTCGCGCTTCGGATGAGGTGCTCGGGCTCGGGAGGTCGGCAAGCTCGCTCCGCAGCTCGGCGAGGTCGGGGAACGCAGCGGCGAGTTCGAGCAAGCGCTCCTCGGTGCGATCGCCGCGGTATCTCACGAGGAGCTCGATCTGTTCGATGGACAGCCGTCCTTCGGCCATCGCGGCGCGAAGCGTCGGGAGCTCGCCGAGCGCCTCGGCCAATCGGACCCAGCTTCGTGCGGTGCGGCGGCTGACACCCAGGTGCCACTGCACCCACGAGGCGGCATCGGCGTAGCCGTCCAGATGCGTCTCGGAGGAGCCGAGAAGCGTGATCGCATCCAGCAGCTCCAACGTCGCCACGGCCATCTGGCGGCGGGCTGCGACGACGCGACGGCCCGCATCCGTGGTGACGGTCAGGTCGTGCGGCACCTCGACCGTCTTCGGTACCCAGCCGTCGGATACATGTCCGAGATCCATGCTTCGAACGTATCCCCAGGGTGTGACATTTTCTCGCGGTGTGGCGAAGTGCTTGCCGACCTCGGACACGGACGCTCAGGCCACGCCCGAGCGGCCCGACGTAGGCTGGCGGGCACCGTGAGCATGCCTCGTTCCATGATCGGCGACCAGCTTGAGTCGATCGTCGACGGGCCATGACCCACATCGTCGTGGTCGGGCCCGGTGGCATCGGTGGCACGGTCGCCGCCCTCCTCGCCCGAGCGGGCGTGCGGGTGACCGTGCTCGGCCGACCCGGCGCCCACATCGAGGCGATCCGCAGCCATGGCCTGCGGCTCGAAGGTGAGCAAGGCTTCACGGTCGAGGTCGAGGCGCTGGACGATCCGCGCGCCGTCGATCGATGCGATGGGCTGTTCTACGCCGTCAAAGCATCGGACACCGAAGCGGTGCTGACCGCCACCGCGCATGTCCAGCCACGCACCTTCGTGGCATCACTCCAGAATGGGGTCGACAAGGACGAGGCGCTGTCACGCACCTTCGG
>JBPEXB010000541.1:0-6109 GCA_052032125.1 Acidimicrobiia bacterium | reverse complement strand
AGGGCATCGCCGGCTGGGGTCATGCGGCCCGCTTGGCTCAGGCGGTCGATCTTGGCTTTGTTGATGCGGGACCACGGGCTGGTCGGGTTGCGAGGAGTGAACCAGCGCATGGCTCGGTCGTCGTCGAGCTTGTTGGGGCGGGAGTCGACCCAGCCGTAGGCCAGGGCTTCGTCAACGGTGTCGGAGTAGTCGATGGTTTGCTTGCCGGTGTGCTTCTTCCAGACGACGAGCCACACGCCCGCCACGCTGTCGTGATTCTCACCGAGCCAGCTGCGCCAGTCGTCTGGCGTTTCGCAGTGGACCATCGGGTTGCCGTCGGTGTGGGTGCCCGTCTTCATCGTGTTGCGGTGTCGACGAGCCGCTGGGCGAGCTGGTAGCCGGCGGTGGCCGGTCCGTCGGGTCCGAGGTGGGCGGCATTGGTGTAGATCCCGTCGATCAGGCAGGCGAGCTGTGCGGCGAGCCCGGACGGGTCCGAGGTGTCGCGGGTGAGGCGACGCAGCCGCTCGAGGAGGCCGGCGCGATGCTGTGCGGAGATCTGGCGAACCGGATGGTCGGGGTCCTCGAATTCGATGCTGGCGTTGTTGAAGGCGCATCCTCGAAAGCCGGGTGAGGTGACGTGGGCCCAGATGTCGTCCAGCACCTGCCGGAGCTGCTCGCCGGGACTTCGTCGTTGATCGTCGGCGATGTCGTCGATTGCCGCCAGGATGCGGTCCGAGGATCGTTGGAGGTACGCGGCGATGAGGTCGATCTTGGTCGGATACAGCCGGTAGACGGTGGCCTTGCCCAGGCCGGTTGCGGTGACGAACTCATCCATGCCGACCTCGTGCACCCCGCGGGCATAGAACAGGTCGGCGGCGGTGTCGAGCACGATCTGTTCGCGCTCGGCGCGGGGCCGGCGGGTGCGTGGAGTTGACGTGACTGCCACGACCACTATTGTGACGGAACAGTCCGTTTCAATCAAGCGACGACATCGGGGAGATCGGAATGACAGAAGAGTTGACGGGTCGGATCGCAGTGGTGACCGGGGCGGCGAGAGGCATCGGCAAGGAGGTGGCTCACCAGCTGGCCACGGCAGGCGCAAGCGTCTACGTCACCGGACGCGACACCATCGCCGTCGCGGCTGTGGCCTCCGAGCTCGGGGCCGCCGGCGACGTTCGCGATCCTGGCGCGGCACTCGATATCGCCGACCCGGAATCGATCGGCAGCTTCGTGAAGGCCCTGAGTGCGGCGACCGATCGGGTCGACATCGTGGTCAACAACGCAGCCGCGTACGTCGACTGGTCCGAGACGACCAGCGGTGCCGACCTGCACCAGGCCCGCCGCGTCCTCGACACCAACCTCTTCGGGACCTGGGCGTTCATCCAGGCACTCCTACCGCTGCTCCATGCGAGTGAGCATGGCCGAATCGTCAACATGTCTTCGGGAGCCGGCAGCCACGGCGACACCGAGTTCGGGCTCGCGGCGCGCAATGGCATGGCAGCGAGCTACGGCATCAGCAAAGCCGCCCTCAACGCACTCACCGCCAGCCTCGCCGCCGAGTTGGCCAACACCGGCATCCTGGTTAACGCCGTGTGCCCGGGACTCACGGCCACCTTCGAAGGCGCCGAACAGATGGGGGCCCGACCCGTCCGAGATGGTGCAGCATCGATCACCTGGGCTGCGACCCTCCCCGACGACGGACCCACCGGAGGCCTCTTCCGAGACGGCCAACCCCTGCCCTGGTGACGCGCATCGGTCGTGGCGCTGCACAGCGGAGGGCCACAGGGGTCGACGCCGACCGACCACCCGCTCGCAGCGCTACTCGCATCCAGGACGGTCGATCAGGATTCAGGTCGCTCATGATCGCTGCGCACAACGCAGAAGTGGTTACCTTCGGGGTCAGCGAACACGACCCAGCCCGACCCGTCCGGGTTCCGGCGATCGGCGATCTCGGTCGCGCCGAGGGCTCGCACTCGTTCGACCTCCTCATCTCGGCGCCGGTCGATCGACGCCAGGTCGAGGTGGATTCGACCGACGGGTTCCCGGAGGTCGTCGACTTCGATGAAGAGCAGCCGGTGTCCCCCGGCCGGGTGGATGATCATGCACTCCTCGTCACCGGGCTCGTTCGGGTCGCCGGGAACGTCGACATAGTCCAGGACTGCCTTCCACCACTCGGACAGTTCGTACGCGTTCGAGCAGTTGCAGCTCGTGTGGGACACACCGATCGCCATGCCGCGAATCCTACGACGCGCTGCTACCGGCCGAACTGGGTTGTGGGACGCAGCAGCGATACGTTGACAAACGGCGTCGAGTTCAGCCCGGACGCGCGTCGGGACGGGGTTGACGTAGTCTCGACGGCGCTCACGGAACGACGCAAACGGATTACCACGCCTGACCTGAGTTGATCAGCCCTCGCCAGGACTAGGGATTCAGCGAACTGCGATCTCGGCCAGGACCACGGGATCCGGTTGCTCGTTCCAAGTCGCAGTCAATCCCAACGCTGGCTGGGGAGCAGGCTTCGGCAGCCGGTGAAACGCGAGGGTGAATCGTTCGTTGCTGAACTCAACGGTCGTGCCTTCGTCGCGTGTCGCGACGAACCCGTCGACCGGGACTCGTTCCTGAGTCCAGCCGCCACCTCGAATGCGCACATGCGTCGGGGCGATGTGCCACACGCCGTCGTAGCTCACCATGCCCAGCGCCTCACCCTGTCCGGTCAACGACACCGCGGCCAGCATCGTTACGTAGGTGGGATCGCCGAGCCCGTCGTAAACCCATCGAGCGCCCAGCGCGGTGTGCTGCATCTCGCCGATCAGCGCCGGCTCAGCATCGGCGGCGGGCTCGGGACGGTAGGTCAACGGCACCTGCGCCAGCGTCGACCCCACGCGGACCAGATGCGTCTCCAACCCCACCCGGCCCTTCGGGTCGTCGAACCGGTAGGCACCGATCACTTCGATCGGACCACTCGCCACTTGCGCCCACGGCCCGGCCGCCAGGAGCCGCTCGATCATCTCCGCCTTGGTCGGCGACACCGACGCATCGTGATACAACGCCATCGCCAAGCAGCCTAGGACAGCGCCGCGGATCGGCCGGACCTATTCACCACCCCGTAGAAGCCAGGCGCGGGTCACAGGCAATCGAACACCTGTTCAGCGTCGGAGGGGCGACTTTAACCCAAACTACACGCGCCCCCTGGACCGCCGAGCTGGTCGCTGCCTAGGCGTTTCGCCTGGGCAGAGCGCATATTGCCGGATACCGAGCGGGTGTTTTGCACTGGTGGCGTTGCACGTTTCTGATCGGGTCGTCCCAGTTCCATGCTGGCGTCTGATCGGTCTCAGTCGATGGATACGGTGCTGGCCGCATTGAGGAGTGCTCGGTCGAGTTCGTTGGGGCAGCCGAGCATGGGCCAGTGACCGGTGGGAACAGTGTGGAAGTCCCACTTGTCGAGGTCGGCTTGCTTGAGGTCCTCGGGAAGTGTGGATCGCGGGTCACCCCCGTCGCCGACGTTGGCGACCACGGTGACAAGTTGTTCAGTGATCGGGCGTTGCATGCTCGCCGCATCGAGGATCGTGCGGCCGGGGTGCGGGGTCAGGCGCTCGCCGAGCCAGCGCGCTTGGTCGAGATCGAGTCCTTCGTCTGTTTCGATCCCCTCGGCGGGAGGAGGCGCCCACACCATGCCGGCTCGTTCGATGTCGGCGCGCTCGGATTCGCGTTCGTCGTTGCTCGAGCCCCAGTCGTCGAGGAGCGATCGGCCGTTGCGGGGGAAGAATCCTGCGACTATCACGGTACGAACGACCTGATCGGGCAGCCGGTCAGCGACGATCCCGGCGATCAGCCCCGAGTACGAGTGACCCACCACCACCACCGGATGGCCGATCGACTCGACAGCGCGAACCGCATCGTTGACGTGGTCGGCAAGTGGGACCTGTGCGAGCGCCGTTGCTGGCACGTCGGGTTCGAGCCCGGTCAAGGTGAGCGTGTGTGCAATGACGCCGATCCGTCGGAGTCGCTCGATGGTTGGCTCCCAGATCCATCCACCCATCCAAGCTCCGGGGATCAACAGCATCGCCGGGAACGAAATCTCGTCGGTCGGCTGCTGGGCGGGCTGATCGCTGGTGGCGGTCGGGTTCGGGTGTTGTTGCATCGCTCGTGCCCCTCTCAGTACTGCTCGCGGAAGTTGCCGATGATCGTGATCGTGTTGCCGTCGGGGTCGGCGGTCGAGCAGACCCGAACGGCCTTGTTGACCTCGATGATGTCGCCGGTCTCGATGCCTCGATCGCGCAGAGCCGCGACGTGAACGTCGATGTCGCTGACAGCGAGGTTGGCGAGGCTGTGGCCGGCGTGGTCGGGAGAGTGGAAAATCTGGATCCAACCGGTGTCTGTGGTCCGCCACTCGGCGAGTTCGCTGGGCATAGGAACGTTCGTGGCGGGTGTGTCGAAGAAGCGCTGGTACCACGAGTGGCTGGTGTCGAAGTCGCTGACGGCGACGACGGCGAGGGTGTGCTCGACGCTCATGTTGGTCCCTTCACTTGACCGACCGATTGCGAGTCGCAATCGGTCTAGTTGCGAAGGGTAGCTAGACTGGTTGCGTGGAGCAACCAGAAGGTCGAGAACTCCTCGATGTGGAGGTCGGGAGGTCGGGGTGTCCGATCAACATGACGTTGGAGCTACTCGGCGATCGGTGGAGCCTCGTCGTGTTGCGCGACATCATGTTCGGCGGCTGGACCCGCTTCCGCGAGCTGCTCGACAACTCCCTCGAAGGGATCGCCAGCAACGTCCTCGCCTCCCGACTCGCCAAACTCACCGACGCTGGGCTACTCACCCGCAATGCCGTAGAGGGACACCGTCAAAAGATCGACTACTTCCTCACCGAACCGGCGATCCAGCTCGTCCCGCTGATCGTCGCACTCGGCGACTGGGGATCGCGGTGGCTCCACACCACCGACGAACTGGCTGTGCGAGCCCGGCTTCTCGCCGACGGAGGACCGGACATGTCGGAGCGGTTCATGGACGAACTCCGTGCCATACATCTCGACGGCGCTCCCCGAATCAGTGACGGCGTCCTCGCCGAACTCGACGCCGCCTATCACGAAGCACAGCGCTCATGACGGCCACCAGCCGCCGGATGCCCTCATGAACGCCAAAGCACGGCAAGTGATTCCTGGGCGTCGGCGGTGGCACACATCTCGTCCATGCCGGTCTGCACCGCCGATCCGTCCGGGAACGGCACATCTGATCGGGCGCCGCGCCGAGGCAGGACGGCGGAGCTGACGCTCTCACGCGGCAAGCCGGGCGGTTCGGCGATATGAACCCCCACGGTCACCACACCCCGCCTGACCAGGCGAAACGGTGGACCCGTGGGGGTTCAACTCGGGTGTCGGAGGGGCGTCTTGTACCCTAACTCCACACCACGAGAGCGACTGGCTACGGCTCCCCGCGGCCGCCTGAACAACGAGAGGCTGGGAGCCTGATTACGGGCGTAGCCCTCGCTTGGGGACGCGTCGCTTGGCGAGGTGGCCATGATCGGCAGCCACATGGCTCCGCCACAGTGCAGCTGTCGAGTTGACCCGGGCACACGAGGGCGGGCGTTAGGAGCCGGCTGGGATCCAGTCGCCGTGGAAGCCATCGGGGATGCGTTGGGGGAGGTGGATTCGAGCCACCGGTCCGTCGCTGAGCGCCGTCGCGTCGAGGATGGTGAGCTCGCTGTGGTCGGAAGTGGAGTCGATGGCGAGGAGCCACCCGTCGCCTTCGGCGGCACCAGCCTCGTCCGGAACGAATACTGCTTCGCTGAGGGATCGGCCGGCCTCGGTGGCCCAGCTGGTGCTGGTGCCGGTGTGGAGGTCGTGGGCGACGATGGCGGCGGTACCGGCTCGGGATAGGAGCTCGGTGGTGTAGCCGTAGCGTGCAGCCTTTCCCCAGTATCGGTCGTCGATGCGGGGGAACTCCTGGATCCTGTCGTCGACGAGCTCTCGGCAGACCCGGCCGTCGTCGGTGTTGATGGTCCAGCGCCACAGTTGTGGTGGGTGGGGATCGCCGGGGCCGGTGCGGTCTCGGTCGAGGATCCGGTCGAACTGGCAGACGTGGAGTGACACACCGGATTCAGTTTGATGGGCGTTGAGGGGGTGGAAGACCC
>JBPEXB010000540.1:0-6808 GCA_052032125.1 Acidimicrobiia bacterium | reverse complement strand
AAGACTCAGCGAAGCGCCAGCGAGCTGGCTACTGCTCACACCACGTTCGGGAGTTGGCCGCTTCTCGAGGCGAGTAGGTTCAAGACTTCCTGGCGGAAGTCGTTGGGCTGGAAGGGCTTGGTGACGAAGGAGTCGGCGCCGCCCTCGTCGGCACGGCGGCGGGACTCTTCCTCGGCGTGGGCGGTCAGGACCAGCACGGGGAGCTTCTGCGTCTTGGCGTTGGACCGCAGCCGGTCCAGGACCTCCCATCCGTCCATCTCGGGGAGGCCGATGTCGAGGACGAGGAGGTCGGGTGACTCGTTGAGCGCTGCGTCCAGGCCGGAGGGGCCGTCTTCGCGCATGACGATCTCGAGGTTGGCCGGGCGGAGGCACACCTCGATGAGGCGACGAATCACCGCCGAGTCTTCAACCACCAACACGCGATTGCCCACCGTCATCCTCCGATCTGCGGGCCGCCGCTCGCTTCTGTCAGGAAGTGAACGGTCTTGTGCATCCCCATACCCGTTTCTATCGGACGTCGGAGCGGATCGCTTTATCCGATCTGCTCAGGATACTGGAGCAATTTGGGAGCGCCGTGTCACGGTACGGAGGTCCGGCACGGTCAGGGTCTCGATGAACGTCTCCAGCTGGCGCAGGTTCCGGACCTCGTGGACCTCGTCACAGTGCGGTGCATAGGCCCGCATGACCGAGTCCCCCGTGTCCCAGTAGGCGCGCGGCTCGGGGTTGAGCCAGTAGACCGCCCGTACCTGATCGGCGATCGCTCCCAGCACGTCGCCCCTGGCGTTGCGGTAGTTGTTGCGGGCGTCGCCCGTGATGATCACCGTCGACCTCGGCGTCAGCTCGGCCCCGTACCGATCCCAGAAGATCTGCAGGGAATTCCCGTAGTCCGAGTGGCCGTCCATCCACACCACCTCGGCCTCGGCCGAGACGGCGGCCAGGGCGTCGTCGAAATCGACCCCCGTGTCGAAGAACCGGGTCGCCTCGTCGAGGGCGTCCACGAAGACGAAGGACCGCAACTTCGAGAACTGACCGGACATGGCGTAGACGAACTGGAGCGTGAATCGGGCGAACGTCGCCATCGATCCGCTGATGTCGCAGAGGAGGAACACCTCGGGCCGGGACGGCCGCGGGTTGCGAAACACCGGGTCGACGGGAACGCCGCCGGTGGCGAGGGAGCGTCGCACCGTCTTGCGGAAGTCGAGACGGCCCTGGCGCTTCCGCTTGCGTCGTTGGGCGAGCCGCGCCGCCAGCTTGCGGGTCAGCGGGTGGATGGCCTGTTCGATGTGGGCGAGCTCCACCCGGGTGGCGTGCATCAGGTCGAGATCCTCGAGCAGCGGCTTGCGCAACGTCTTGGCGACCGCCTGGCGACCCCGGTCGGCCACCAGCCGGCGCCGGATCTCGGCCCGCACCTCGTCCCGAAAGCGCTCCATGCGAGCGGACAGCTCTTCCTGTTCGAGCCGCTGGGCGAGCGGATCGTCGTCCGCCACCTGGGCCATCAGCTCGTCGAGCAATCCGTCGACCGACAGCTGCCGGAGCGTGCGATAGAGGTAATAGGTGCCGCCCACCGGACGGCCGCGTTCCATGCCGGCCAGCTGGTCCACGGCGGCCGCCGCCACCTGACGCAGACGAGCGGGATCGTTGCTGAGGAGGGCGGCCATGAGCGCCTGCATGAGCGCCTCGGCGGCCTCGCTGCTGCCGCTCCCCTGACCTCGACTGCCCGCGGCTCCGGCCGGCTGGCGTCCCGGCGTCTCCTCACGGTCATCTTCGGCGAGGAGCTGGGCGTTGCGATCGAGCGCGAAGTACACCTCGAAGGCGATCTCGAAGGCCTCGTAGTGGCGCACGTTCTTCACCAGCGTGGCGCCCAAGGCCGCCTTGAACGCCCCGCGATCGGCGATGTCGGTGTGGGCCAGCGCCTCCATGGCGTCGATGGCCTCCACCATCGAGACCGGCACTCCGGCTTCCCGAAGCTCCTGGATGAAGCCGGTGAGGACGTCGAACATCGATCAGCCCCCGGCCGGTTCCTCCACGGCCAGCTTGCCGAGATCGGCGTCGACCTTCTCCAGGTCGGTCTGGTACTTCAGGAGCACGTTCAGCGTGTCGCGCACCGCCTCGGTGTCGAGATGGGTGACGCCGAGGGTGAGCAGCGTGCGGGCCCAGTCGATCGACTCGCTGACCGATGGCGCCTTCTTGAGCGGGATCTGACGGATGCTGCGCACGACGCCGGCCAGCTGGGCGGCCAGCTCCTCCTGGAGGTCGGGCACGCGAGCGAGCAGGATCTCCTTCTCGCGGTCGAGCTCGGGGTAGCCGATGTGCAGGAAGAGGCACCGGCGCTTGAGGGCCTCCGAGAGCTCACGGGTGTTGTTCGAGGTCAGCACCACCATCGGCTGCGAGGCGGCCTTCATCGTGCCGAGCTCGGGAATGGAGACCTGGAAGTCCGACAAGACCTCGAGGAGCAGCGCCTCGGTCTCGATCTCCACCCGGTCGACCTCGTCGATCAGCAATACCACCGGCTCGGCGCTGCGGATGGCATCGAGCAGAGGGCGCTCGAGCAGGAACTCGCTGGTGAAGATGTCGCTCTCCAGCTCGTCCCAGGCGGCGTCGTGGTCGGCCTGGATCCGGAGGAGCTGCTTCTTGTAGTTCCACTCGTACAGGGCTTTGGTCTCGTCGAGGCCCTCGTAGCACTGCAGGCGGATCAAACGCCGTTCGTGGATCTGGGCCAGCGCCTTGGCGAGCTCGGTCTTGCCCACCCCGGCCGGCCCTTCGACCAGCACCGGCTTGCCGAGTGCGTCGGCCAGGTAGACGACCTGGGCGATCCGATCGTCCGCCAGGTAATCGACGGACTTCAGGGCGTCTGCCACCTCGCTGGGGCTCTGAAAACGTGCTGTCATCGCGCGTGCCTCGTGGGTTTCCGACGGCGGTCCGGCCATGCTACCTGGCCTCCTGTCCCATCCCAGCCGAGCGGTCCGGAGGGTGCCCCGGATCTGGAGAAACACCTGGCACACTCCTACGCTTACGAACGGCACACGAGCACTGAGAAGGCACAGATCACATGCGGATCATCATCGTGGGGGCCGGCGCGGTCGGCAGCCACCTGGCGGAACGCCTCTCCATCGAGGGCCAGGACGTCGTGGTCGTCGAGAACGATCCGCATCGGGCGGCGGAGATCCAGGAGAAGCTGGATGCCCTGGTGATCACGGGCAACGGCGCCAGCGCCTCGGTGCTCACCGAGGCCGACGTCGCCCGGGCGGACCTGCTCATCGCCGTGTCGTCCAGCGATGGCGCCAACATCCTCGCCTGCCACACCGCCAAGCGACTGGGCGTCAACCGAACGGTCGCCCGCGTCCAGGACCCGGGGCTGCGGGAGGGGGTCGAGGGCATCGAGGTCGACGTGGTCATCGACCCGGTCGAGTCCGCCGCCCGGGAGATCGTGGCGCTGCTCGGTGAGACCGGGGTGTCGGAGCTCATCGAGTTCGGAGGCGGCCAGCTGTCGCTGGTCGGCGGTACCGCCACCGACGATTCACCGCTGGTCGGCGGGCCGCTCACCCAGTTGCGCACCTCGGTCAGCGGCTTCGACTGGCTGGCCACCGCAGTCGTGCGCGACGGTCGCACGATCGTCGCCCACGGTGACACCAGCATCCGGGAAGGTGACCACCTGCTGCTGATGGTGGAGCACGACAACATCGACAAGGCCAAGGCGCTGATCGGCATCCGCGACCGCAAGATCCGCCGAACCCTCATCCTCGGCACCACCAGGGTGGCCAGCCTCACCGCCAGCCTGCTGATCGAGAAGGGCATCGACGTGGTGATGATCGACCCCGATCCGGCCCGGTGCCGCCAGATGGCCGAGACCCATGGTTCGGCGTTGATCGTGACCGGTGACCCGACCGACCCGGAGGTGTTGGGCGAGTTCCGGATCGACCAGGACGACGCCGTGGTGGCCCTGACCGGCTCCGACGCCACCAACCTCATCGGCTCGCTGGTTGCCAAGGCGCTCGGTGCCTCTGCCACGATCAGCCGCGTGAACCGCCTGAGCTACGTTGGCCTGCTGGCCGGCATCGGCGTCGACACGACCGTGTCGATCCGCCTGGCGGCCGCCAATTCGATCCTCCGCTTCGTGCGTCGCGGCAAGATCCACTCCGTGGCCACGTTCGACGACACCGACGCCGAGGCCATCGAGATCGAGGTCGATTCCCACTCCAAGGCGCTCGGCAAGTCGCTTCAGGAGCTGCCGCTGCCGGTGGGGGCGGTCGTGGGCGGCATCCTCCGCAAAGGCGAGGCGTTCGTGCCCACCGGCTCGACCGACATCCGCCCCGAGGACCACCTCATCATCTTCGCCCTTCCCAAGGCCATGGCACGGGTGGAAGAGCTCTTCTCGGCGTGAAACCGATCGAACCCCGGACCCTGCGGGAGCGATTGCTACGCGGGCGGACGGGGCACATGTTCTTCCGGCTGTCGTATGTGATCGGGGCCGTGGTGATGGCCGCCGGCGCAGCCATGCTGCCCGCCCTCGCCACGTCATTGATCTATCAGGAGTGGCGCGAGGCCGCCGGCATCAGCCTGGCGGCCATGATCACCATCGGGGCCGGGTTCGTCGGCTGGCGCTTCGTCGGGCGGTCGGGGATCCTCACCACCAAGGAGGGATTCGCCACGGTCGGGCTCTCGTGGTTCGCCATGGCCGGGTTCGGCACCCTCCCCTACCTGCTGACCGGATCGATCACCAACCTCACCGACGCCTTCTTCGAGACCGCCTCCGGATTCACGACCACGGGCGCCTCGCTCGTGCCCGACCCCTCGGTGCTCTCCCACGGGATCCTCCTGTGGCGGTCGTCGACGCAGTGGCTGGGCGGGATGGGGGTGATCGTCCTCTCGCTGGCGATCCTGCCGGTGCTGGGCGTCGGCGGCGTCCAGCTGGCCAGGGCCGAGTCTCCGGGCCCGGAGCCCGACCGGCTCACCCCACGCTTCCGTGAGACCGCCAAGCGCCTCTGGTACGTCTACGCGCTTCTGACGCTGATCGAGGCCCTGCTGCTGTGGGCCGGCGACATGAACCTCTTCCAGGCGATCAACCACGCCTTCACGACCCTGTCGACCGGCGGGTTCGGGACCGAGCCCACGTCGATCAACAACTTCAGCGAGTACACGAAGTGGGTGATCATCGTCTTCATGTTCATCGCCGGGGCGTCGTTCGCCCTGCACTTCCGGGCGTTGCGCAACCCGGGCGTCTACTTCAAGAACCGGGAGTTCCTGCTCTACGGCGGGATGATCGTCGCCAGCGCCATCATCATGATCGGCGGGGTGTGGGGCGACACCGACTTCTACCGGAACGTGACCGACTCGGTGTTCACCGCCGCATCGCTGGTGACCACCACCGGGTTCGGGACGGCCGATTTCGCGCTCTGGGACCCTGCCCTGCAGATCTTCATCGTCGGGCTCATGTTCGTGGGTGGTATGGCGGGATCCACGGCCGGGGGGATCAAGACCTTCCGCCTCGGCGTGTTGACCAGAGCGGCTTCGGCCGACCTGCGGCGCCTCATCCACCCCCGCGGCGTGTTCATCACCCGGTTCGCCAAGAACCCGGTGCCCGACCCCATCGTCGAGAGCGTTCAGTCGTTCTTCCTCTTCTTCATGTTCATCTTCATGACCAGCACGTTCCTGATGGGGTTCATCGGATCGACGTTCGGCGCCCCGACCGACATCGTGACGTCGGTGTCGGCCACCGCTTCGGCGATGGGCAACATCGGCCCCGGGTTGGGGGCGGTCGGTCCCACCGGCAACTACCTGGCGATCGCCTGGCCGGGCAAGTGGCTGCTCAGCTTCCTCATGATCGTCGGGCGCCTCGAGATCTTCCCCGTGCTGCTGCTCTTCACCCGGGATCTCTGGCGCAAGTAGGGGCGTCGCCTCAAGCGGATCCCGCCGAACTCCGATACCACCGACATGGGGGATGCTGCCGATCGGGCGGCATACGGGCCGTGGATCGCCGTGGCCGGTGCGCTGCTCGCCAACTACGCGCTGGCGGTCGCGCGCGCCAGCGATCACACCTTCATCGAGTGGGGCCCCACCGACCTCTTCCCTCTGGCCCATCCGTGGACGCTCGTGATCCTGCTGACGGCTCTCGCCGCCCATCGGGGTCGGGCGCTGCTGGCCTCGGCGGCCGCGGTCACCGCCCTGGTCGGTCCGGCGCTCATCCACGCCCTTCGCGGTGGACCGGCCGCATCGACGCCGTTGTGCTGCACCGGCGGATCGCTCCGGGACGGCACGACGGCGGCGCTGGAGTTGGCGGCGATGCTGCTGATGGTCGCCATCCCGGTGCTGGCGATGGCGAAGCATCGACCCCGAGAGGCCACGCCCGCCATTCCGAGCCCGTTGCTGGTCGTGGGCCATCTGCTCGTGGCGTTGCCGGCCATGGCGATCGTGTACCTGCTCACGCTGGCGGCTCCCGAGGGCCGGCTCGGTGCCTACACGCTGGCCGCGGCCGCCGCCGCAGTCATGCTGGGTGCGGCGATCGGTGCGGGCGGCGGTCCGTGGTGGCTGGCGATCCTGCCCGCCCTGTGGTGGTGGGATGTCATCGCCCTCCACACCGACCATGACGCCGTCGTGGGCTTGCTGCTGGTGGTCGGGTCGTTGGCGACGCCCGTGGCCCGGCGGCTGCACCGGGGCTGGGTGTCAGCCGATCCGGCAACGCACGCCGACGATCATGCCCCGTTGGTGAGCACCACGAGTTGATCACGGTGGATGGCCTCGCCGTCCACGCCCTCTTCCTCGCTGCGCTTTCCGATCATCGAGCGCAACCGACGCGAGGACCAGGCTGAGA
>JBPEXB010000054.1:0-3041 GCA_052032125.1 Acidimicrobiia bacterium | reverse complement strand
TTCATCTACAAGGGTTCACGGCAGCCCATCGTAGGGGCGGGCTGGGAGGCTTTCCTATACACCTTGGGACTTGAACGTGCCCTCGGTGGTTGTCGATGACCTGCCAGACCCCTTGTCAAGGAGACCAAGTCTCCTCTCGTTGGAGAATAATCGGTCCGGCCGTCGCCAACTTGAGGGCTTTTTCAGGCGACGATTTCGAACGTGACGGCCATGCCGGCGGCCAGTGTCAGGGCCTCGGTCGCTCGCCCTCCCCGCACCGCCAACGCGATGAGACCTGACGAGTCGACGTGCACCAACAAGCCCCCCTCCTCGACCTGCCCGTAGGTCAGGACCCATGGCACCTCGTGGGCCGATGCGCCGACCCGCACCCGCAGCTCTCGTCCCGGCGCCATGCCGGCAGCACCGAGATCCTCGGGCGAGACGTTGGTCTGGACGTTGCCGAACCGGTCGATCCACCACGCCTGGCCGGTCACCCGGGAGTCCTCGATCTCCGCCAGCGGCAGCAGCAGCGGGGTCAACGTGTCCGGATCGATCGCCGGGCCGATGTCCTCCAAGGTCGCCTCTCCGGAGGCGAGCACGGCGGCTGCCGGGGCGAACCGATCCCTCCCGTCGAACGTCGCCCCCGGGGTGGGCAGCAACACGTCGGGGTTCTCGATCGCCACGACGCGGGAGGCGCCTCCGACGAGGGCGACGGCGGGTGACAGCAGCCCGTTGTCGGGACCGACGAAGAAGCCCCACTCGGTTTCGGCCGCGATCGGTCGCCGGTCGGTGCCGACACCCGGATCGACCACCGCCAGGATCACGCCGCTCGGCAGGTACTGAATCGCCCGCATGAGCGACAAGGCCCCACCGCGAATGTCGCCCGGTGCGACATCGTGGTGGATGTCGATGACGCGGGCGGTCGGGGCGATGGTGGCGATCACGCCGTGGACGACACCGACGAATTCGTCGTGAAGCCCGAAGTCGGACAGGAACGAGATGACGGGTGCATCGCTGGACATGCGGCAAGGTTAGGAGCGCCGTCCAAAGACCTGGCTCGCCTGCCACGGTCGGCGATGAGCCGCCCAGTACGATGACCCGATGGCGGGAGGGCAGCACCACGACATGGCGGCGCGACTGGCCGGCGCAGGCGGTGTGGTCATGATGGTCGGCGCTCCCGACACCGGGAAGACGACCATGTCCCGGATGATCATCGAGCGGGCCCTCGACTCGGGGAAGACCGTCGCCTACGTCGACGGGGATCTCGGCCAGACGACCGTCGGCCCACCGACCTGCATCGGCCTCAAGTGGCTCCGCACCACCGATGACCTCGCCAACCTCGCCGAGTTCGACGATCTCCGCTTCGTCGGCGGCATCACCCCCGACCGCTACCGGCTCCAGCAGGTCACCGGCGTGGCGTCGCTCGTCGACAGTGCCCGCGCCGAGGCGGACCTCATCATCATCGACACCACCGGAGCGGTCTCGGGCATCGTGGGCCAGACGCTCAAGTACCACAAGGCCGAGCTGTGCCGGCCCGACACCATCCTGGCCCTGCAGCGGGGCGCCGAGATGGAGCCGCTCGTCGGCCTGCTGCGGCGCTTCTTCGAGGCCAACGTGGAGACGGCGCCGGTGCCCGCCGATGTGGTTCCGATGGACCCCGGGGCGAGGGCCGAGCAGCGGGCGGCCCGCTTCGCCGTCGCACTCGAAGAGCCGTTGCAGCGCTGGCGGGTTCGCCCCACCGTGTTCGCCCCGACGCTGCCGGCGGGCCTCGATCTCGCCCGGCTTCACGACATGGTCGTCGGCATCCACGACAGCCATGCCCGCTGCCTCGGCCTGGGCGTGCTCGAGTACGACGACGGCGCGCTGCGCGTGATCACGGCGTACGGGGACGGCATGGCCGGACTACGGCTCGGTTCGGTGCGGCTCGATCTCGAGACCTTCGCGACGACGACGGTCAACCTGCGGGAGCTGATGTTCGGCCTCGAATGAGCTTCGCTCATCGAGGCGTACCGAGTACTCAGTACCGGGTACCTGGTACTCCCGGCCGGTACGTTCCTCGGAGGCGGCGGTAGCTCTGGCGGAGGCGGGCGATGGCGCGGCCTTCACCGTCGTCGTAGGCGGGAAGGGGCAGAGGTGGTTGTGCCACGCCGGCTGCCGCCTCCGGATCACGGAACCGCGACGACAAATAGTCGAAGATCGTGCCCGCCGGCCGCCCCCGGGACGCGACGACATAGCGATGCTCCTCGCCGGCCGGGTCGCGCAGCCGGATGCTGCCGTCAGCGTCCTCCTCGATGCCCATCCGGTCGGTGAAGTCAGCCCAGTTCCCACCGTCCGGCAGGAGGTACATGGTGTCGACCGGATCCTCGATCGTGAGCGTGGGCGTGAGCCGCCCGACCACCCGACGGACCAGCGGATCGTCGTAGCACTCACTGGACTGGAACAGCATCTGCTCGTGGAGCGAGAGCGTCAGCGTCGCGTGGAACGCCAGGTGCTCGCGGGTCGCGGCCAGCCGGGTGTGGTCGTCTTGGCCGTCGATGAGGCCGCCCATCCGGCGACTCGCTTGATACAGCCCGAAGGCCCGCTCGACCAGGCCAGCCGGATCGAGCGGGGCGGCACCGTAGCCAGCATCCCGCATCACCTCGAGCCCGTCGCGACCCTGTGTCTCGGCCTCGAGGAAGTAGCTGAAGGCCGGCACGAGCGATCCATACGCCTGGAGGTTGCCCCACAAGATCGCGTGCCGGAGTCTCGTCAGCGTCGAGTAGCTCCGAAAGGGGTTCCGGGCCAGCTGGCCGACCACGACCCTCGTCTGCGCGCGCATCACGGGACCGTGGCGCAGATCCCGCCGCAGGTCGACGAGCGCGTTGAGATCGAAGTAGCGCAGGAACCGCATGGCCGCCTCCATGCGGGCGAGCTGGCTTCCGACCGTCCGGGATGCATGCTTGGCGTAGGTCAGCAACGACGGCACAGGCGGATCACCCATGTAGTCGGCGAACGCCCGGTCGAGGCGGTGCAGGGTCTCGCTCACGATGCTGTTGGCCGCCCTACCGGACATCGAGCGCGCG
>JBPEXB010000539.1:0-1532 GCA_052032125.1 Acidimicrobiia bacterium | reverse complement strand
CCAAGGACCGCGTGCAGTTCGGCCAGCCCATCGGCCAGTTCCAGCTGATCCAGGAGAAGCTGGCCCGCATGGAGGTCGCCCGCCTCAACGTCCAGAACCTCGTGTTCCGGTCGATCGAGGCCTCGGCCGCCGGTCACGGCATGACCCTCGCCGAGGCGTCGGCGATGAAGCTGTACTCGGCTCGCGCCGCCACCGAGGTCGCCCTCGAGGCCGTCCAGATCTTCGGTGGCAACGGCTACATGTCGGAGTTCCACGTCGAGCAGCTCGCCCGTGACGCCAAGGTCCTCCAGATCTACGCCGGCACGGACGAGATCCAGATCACCCACATCGCCAAGGCGCTCCTCGCCTGATCAGAACCCGACGTCGACCGGCTGACGCCGCCCTGGGTAGGCTTCCGGGCGGATGATCGGCGGGTTCGGCGGACGGATCGCAGGCGGGCAGCGAAGGATGGGCATCGGTGCCGTCGTCGCGCTCGTGCTGTTGTTGCTGGCCTGGGCGTTCGTGATCGACCGCGATGGCGACGAACGTGCCGACGTCCGGGCCGAGGTCGGCGACGAGGACTCCACCTCGACCACGACGACGGAGACGGAGACGACCGCTCTGGAGGTCACGACGACGTCGGTCTCGGACAGCTCGACGACCACGGGCCCCGACACGTCGACGACGGCAGCTCCGGAAACGACCGCCCCACCGCCGCCCCCGACCGCCGGACCCGAGCCTGCACCGCCCGGGTCTTCTGCGCCTCCGACCTCTGCCGTCACCACCACGACCACGACGACCCCGACCACGACGACCGAGCCGTGCCTCGACAGCTACGAGGCGCGGTGTGGACCGTTCTCGTGGGCTTCGTCACCGGGTTCGAACCGTGCGGCCACCTGGGAATACGAGGTGCATCCCGAGCGTCCCGTGGTCGGTGAGGAGGTCCGAATCACCATCACCGTCGCGGACACCGACGCGGTGCCGAGGAGCATCCACGTCTGGCGGGGACATGGCACCACGGCGTACTGCGGGTACTTCGGCGCAGCTCGGGCCCATGGGCCGTGGCAGGTGCCACCGCGCACCGGCGGCACCAAGACGCAGGTGGAGGTCCGCACGTTCAGCGAGTCCGGTGTCCAGGCGATGACGTTGTGTTTCTCCACGTCGTCGTGGACCGGGAACACCGGAAGGCCTCCGTCGGAGTACTGCCCCGGCGGCGAGTTCGAGTATCCGGGCATGGGTTGGCGATGCCTCGATCCCTACGGTGAGCACACGAAGATCGAGTTCCAGATCGAGGTCTTTCCCGCCTGAGCGCGCGGGCGAGGGGTGACACCACGCCCGGCGACCCCGTCGTACTGTGCCCGCGTGACAACGCCCCGAGTCGTCTGCATGGGCGAGGCCCTCGTCGATCTGATCGCCACCGATGGTGGGGCTCGGACGTGGCGGGCCGTGCCCGGGGGAGCGCCATACAACGCGGCGGTCGCAGCGGGCCGACTCGGTGCGCCGACGACGTTCCTCGGCGTGCTCTCGCAGGACCGTTTCGGCGAGATGCTCCG
>JBPEXB010000538.1:0-9620 GCA_052032125.1 Acidimicrobiia bacterium | reverse complement strand
GGACACGGTGAACAGCTCCCCGGCCGTCGCCCCGATCACCTTAAACGCCTGGTCCTCCGGCCGGTGCGGCAGGCCGAAGGGCACCTCCAAAGGCTGCTTGGCGAAGGTCACGAGTAGATAGCTCTCCGGTCCGTGATCGAGATCGCCGAACGGCCGACGCTCCACCAACCCGGCGAGCTGGTCGCGGCTGCGGAGGATGGTCGTGCTCTGGAAGTCGAGCTGCTCGAGCCAGGCGTCCTCCAGCTCCATCTCCAACGTCGCCCGGTCGGTGCGGTCGGTGGTGAAGACGATGTTGCCGCTCGAGATCACCGTGGCGACGTCCTCGAACCCGAGGTCCTCGCACACGCCGCGCAGGTACTCGTTGCGGTGCTTCGGGTTGGTGGGTGTGATCCCGCGGAGCAGGGCGACGTAGGAAGGCACGGTGGCCGACCCTACCCGTGCCTCGTAGGCGCGATCGCCGCCGCCTAGGGACCGCGCCATCCAACCCACCACCGCTTTGACGCACCGGTATCCCCGTCATATACTTCCGCCCGTGCGTATGCACTTCTACTCCCTCATGTCCTGACGGGGCATCGGTGTGACTCACCCCGGTGCAACCACCGGGGCCTGGGAAGAACACAAGAGGGTCGGTAAACCGCAGAGGGCGGCAGCCTGGGCCGGTTTGCCACGTTCCGCGCGACGGGGCTGTTTCCGCTGCGCGCAAGAAGTTTCAGATCGCGTGCTGTGAAGTGCGCCCGAGTGACAGACCACGGAGGCCCCGGAGGGGCTCGACGGAGGAGCAGGTTTGCCAACCATCCAGCAGTTGGTGCGCCAAGGCCGCCGGCCGAAGGCGAAGAAAGAGAAGACGCCCGGCCTGGCCGGTTCGCCGCAGCGTCGTGGCGTCTGCACGCGCGTCTACACGATCACCCCGAAGAAGCCGAACTCGGCGCTTCGCAAGGTCTGCCGTGTGCGTCTCACCTCCGGCATGGAGGTCACCGCCTACATCCCCGGTGAGGGCCACAACCTCCAGGAGCACTCGATCGTGCTCATCCGTGGCGGTCGTGTGAAGGACCTCCCCGGTGTCCGCTACAAGGTCATCCGCGGCACGCTGGACGCCGCCGGTGTCGACGGGCGTCAGCAGGCCCGGTCCCGTTACGGAGCGAAGAAGTCATGAGGCGAGCACCAGCAGAGAAGCGTGTCGTCGAGCCGGATCCGGTCTTCCGCAGCGTCCTCGTCGGCCAGGTCATCAACAAGGTCCTGCTCAAGGGCAAGAAGGACAAGGCGCGCAAGATCGTCTACTCCGCTCTCGAGATCGTGGAGCGCCGCAGCGGGCAGGACTCGCTGACCGTGCTCAAGCGGGCGGTCGACAACCTCCGGCCGCAGGTCGAGGTGCGGTCCCGCCGCGTGGGTGGTTCCTCGTATCAGGTTCCCGTCGACGTGCGCCCGCGGCGTGCCTCGACGCTGGCGATCCGCTGGTTGGTGGACTTCGCCCGCAAGCGCAAAGAGAAGACGATGGCCGAGCGCCTCGCCAACGAGATCATGGACGCCTCCAACAACACCGGCGCCGCGGTCAAGCGCAAGGAAGACATTCACAAGATGGCGGAGTCCAACAAGGCCTTCGCCCACTACCGCTGGTAATCGGGCCCCTGACAACTCCATAGCGACCCTGCGCCGGCACCGGCGCACCGAGAAACACAGAAGAGACACAGAAGATGAGCAACGGAAACGACGCGCTGACCCGCCTGCGCCAATACCCGCTGAGCCGTACCCGCAACATCGGGATCATGGCGCACATCGACGCGGGCAAGACCACGTTGACCGAGCGCATCCTCTACTACACGGGTCGCACCTACAAGCTCGGCGAGGTCCACGAGGGCGCCGCCGTCATGGACTGGATGGAGCAGGAGCAGGAGCGCGGCATCACCATCACCTCGGCCGCCACCACCTGCCAGTGGCATGAGCACTGGATCAACATCATCGACACGCCCGGCCACGTCGACTTCACCGTCGAGGTCGAGCGGTCGCTGCGAGTCCTCGACGGAGCCGTCGCCGTCTTCGACGGCGTGGCCGGGGTCGAGCCGCAGTCGGAGACCGTCTGGCGCCAGGCCGACCGCTACGGCGTGCCCCGCATCTGCTTCATCAACAAGATGGACCGGATCGGCGCCGACTTCTACAAGGCCGTCAAGTCGCTCGTGGACCGACTCGAGGCCACCCCGCTCGTCCTCCAGCTTCCCATCGGCGCCGAGGCCGGCTTCCAAGGCGTCATCGACCTGGTCGAGATGGTGGCGCACACCTGGCAGGGCGACGACGGCCGCAACTGGAACACCGGTGAGATCCCGGCCGAGTTCGCCGAGCAGGCGGCCGAGTACCGCGGCACGATGCTCGAGCAGGTGGCCGAGGTCGACGAGAAGCTGCTCGAGAAGTACCTCGAGGACGTGGACATCTCCACCGAGGAGATCAAGTCGGCGATCCGCACCGGCACGCTGCAGCGACTCTTCACCCCCGTCTTCACGGGCAGCGCATTCAAGAACAAGGGCGTGCAGCCGCTGCTCGATGCGGTGGTCGACTACCTGCCCAGCCCGGTGGACCTGCCGGCCGTGACCGGTTTCAAGCCCGGCGACGAGGAGAGCCTCCTCGAGCGCAAGCCGGAGGACACCGAGCCCTTCTCGGCGCTGGCCTTCAAGATCATGAGCGACCCCCACGTCGGCAAGCTCACGTACTTCCGGGTGTACTCGGGTCACGCCTCCAAGGGCGACTCGATCATCAACACCACCAACGGCAAGAAGGAGCGGGTGGGCCGCATCCTGCGGATGCACGCCAACAGCCGCGAGGACATCGACGACATCTTCACCGGCGACATCGTGGCGGCGGTGGGCCTCAAGAACACGACCACCGGTGACACGCTGAGCGACACGGGCAACCCGATCCAGCTCGAGTCGATGACGTTCCCGGCGCCGGTCATCTCGGTGGCCATCGAGCCCAAGACCAAGGCCGATCAGGAGAAGCTCTCCGACTCGCTCCACAAGCTGTCGGAGGAGGACCCGACGTTCCTGGTCCGCACCGACGAGGAGACCGGCCAGACGATCATCTCCGGCATGGGCGAGCTCCACCTGGACATCCTGGTGGATCGGCTGCTGCGTGAGTTCCGGGTGGACGCCAACGTCGGCCGTCCCCAGGTGGCCTACCGCGAGACCATCAAGCAGCCGGTCGAGAACGTCGAGCTGCGGTACATCAAGCAGACCGGCGGCAAGGGCCAGTTCGCGGTCGTGAAGATCGCCCTCGAGCCCACCGGCCCGGGCGGCGGCTACGAGTTCGTCGACGAGATCAAGGGTGGCCGCGTGCCGCGTGAGTTCATCCCCTCGGTCGACGCCGGCATCGAGGACGCCCTCGACCAGGGTGTGCTGGCCGGCTATCCCCTCGTAGACGTGCGGGCGCGGTTGGTCGACGGCCAGTCGCACGACACCGACTCCTCGGAGATGGCATTCCGCATCGCCGGCTCGATGGCGCTGCAGGAGGCGGCCAAGAAGGCAGGCGTGAAGCTCCTCGAGCCCGTCATGGAGGTCGAGGTCGTCACCCCCGAGGAGTACATGGGCGACGTGATCGGCGATCTCTCCGCCCGGCGCGGCCGGATCGGCGAGATGGACTCCCGCGGCAACGCCCGGGTGGTCAAGGCCCATGTGCCCCTGTCAGAGATGTTCGGATATGTCACCGACCTGCGGTCCAAGACCCAGGGGCGTGCCACGTCCACGATGCAATTCCATTCGTACGACGACGTCCCCGAGCAGATCGCTCAGGACATCGTCGCAACGGTTCGCGGCGAGTCAGTAGGAGGCTGAACCATGGCGAAGGCGAAGTTCGAGCGGACGAAGCCGCATGTGAATGTCGGGACGATGGGCCACATCGACCACGGCAAGACGACCCTGACCGCGGCCATCACCAAGACGCTGGCTGATCGGCTGGGTGGGGCGAACGCGTTCACCGAGTTCGACAACATCGACAAGGCGCCTGAGGAGAAAGAGCGCGGCATCACGATCTCGATCGCGCACGTGGAGTACGAGACCGAGAACCGCCACTACGCCCACGTCGACATGCCGGGCCACGCCGACTACATCAAGAACATGATCACGGGTGCCGCCCAGGTCGACGGCGCCATCCTGGTGGTGTCCGCCGCCGACGGTCCGATGCCTCAGACCCGCGAGCACGTGCTGCTCGCCCGCCAGGTCGGCGTCCCTTACATCGTCGTCTTCTTGAACAAGGTCGACATGGTCGACGACGAGGAACTGTTGGACCTCGTCGAGCTCGAGGTGCGCGACCTGCTCACCGAGTACGAGTTCCCCGGCGACGACGTCCCGGTCATCCGCGGCTCGGCGCTCAAGGCGTTGGAGGGCGACGAGGCCGCCGGCGACCAGCTCATGGAGCTGATGGAGGCGATCGACAGCTACATCCCCGAGCCCGAGCGCGACACGGACAAGCCGTTCCTGATGTCGATCGAGGATGTCTTCTCGATCACGGGCCGCGGCACGGTGGTGACCGGCCGCATCGAGCAGGGCATCGTCAAGGTCAACGAGGACGTCGAGATCGTCGGCATCCGCGACACCCAGAAGACGGTGGCGACGGGCGTCGAGATGTTCCGCAAGCTGCTGGACGAGGGTCGGGCCGGTGACAACGTCGGCGTGCTCCTCCGAGGCATCGGCAAGGACGATGTCGAGCGCGGCCAGGTGCTGGCCAAGCCCGGCAGCATCACGCCCCACACGGAGTTCGAGGCGCAGGTGTACGTGCTGACCAAGGACGAGGGCGGGCGTCACAACCCGTTCTTCGCCGGCTACCAGCCGCAGTTCTACTTCCGCACCACCGACGTGACCGGACAGGTGGGCCTTCCCGAGGGCACCGAGATGGTCATGCCGGGCGACAACACCGAGATGACCGTGGTGCTCGGGTCGCCGATCGCCATGGACGAGGGCCTGCGGTTCGCCATCCGCGAGGGTGGCCGCACCGTCGGCGCCGGCACCGTCACCAAGATCACGAAGTAGGAGTACTCAGTACTCGGTACCAGGTACTCAGTACTGCGAGCGAGCGAAGCGAGCGAGCGCACATGGCTGAAGAACAGAAGATACGGATTCGCCTGAAGGCGTACGACCACGAGGTGGTCGACGAGTCGGCGCGCAAGATCGCAGAGACGGTGATCCGGACCCAGGCCGAGATCCGCGGCCCGGTTCCGCTGCCGACCGAGATCCACAAGTACTGCGTGATCCGCTCGCCTCACGTCTACAAGGACTCACGGGAGCACTTCGAGATGCGCATCCACAAGCGCCTCATCGACATCCTCCAGCCGACGCCGAAGACGGTCGACTCGCTGATGCGGCTCGACCTCCCGGCCGGGGTGGAAGTCGAGATCAAGCTATGAGCACTCACTCGACCCTCCAGGTCTCGTTCGTGCGTACTCAGTACTCAGTACTCAGTACCCCTTGCCTTGCACGGATGGTGCGCGATGAATGCCATCTTGGGCGAAAAAGTCGGTATGACGCAGATCTTCGATGACGAGGCGCGGGCGATTCCGGTCACCGTCATCAAGGCGGGGCCGTGCCACGTGACGCAGATCCGCACCGACGAGACCGACGGCTACAACGCCGTGCAGATCTCCTACGGAGAGCTGGCCAAGAAGAACGTCAACAAGCCCACCGAGGGTCACTTCGCCAAGGCGGGCGTCGACCCGGCGCGGCACCTCATCGAGCTGCGAGTGGACGACGCCAGCGGGTACGAGCTCGGGCAGGCCATCACGGTCGGCGAGGTGTTCGAGGCGGGCGGCAAGGCCGACGTCTCGGGTGTCTCCAAGGGCAAGGGCTTCCAGGGTGTCATGAAGCGCCACAACTTCGCCGGTCAGGGTGCCAGCCACGGTGTGCACAAGGTGCACCGGGTGCCGGGCTCGATCGGTGCCTGCGCCACCCCCGCCCGGGTGTTCAAGGGCAAGAAGCTGCCCGGCCGCATGGGTGGCGAGAAGACCACGATCCTCAACCTCACCGTCGTCGGCGTGGACACGGAGCGCAACCTGCTCCTGCTTCGCGGCGCGGTGCCCGGGCCGAAGGGCTCGCTGGTGGTCGTGCGGGAGGCGGTGAAGCATGGCTGATCTGACCGCCCCGCTGTACTCATCGGCCGGCGCCGAGAAGGGCTCCGTCGACCTCAACCCGGACATCTTCGGCATCGAGCCGAACGAGGCCGTGATGCACCAGGTCGTGGTGGCCCAGCTGGCCGCCCGCCGGGCCGGGACCGCCAAGGTCAAGACCCGGGCCGAGGTGCGCGGCGGTGGCCGCAAGCCGTGGCGCCAGAAGGGCCTCGGACGGGCCCGGCACGGATCGATCCGCTCCCCGCAGTGGGTGGGCGGTGGCGTCGTGCACGGCCCCCAGCCCCGCGACTACTCGCAGCGCACGCCGAAGAAGATGAAGCGACTCGCCCTCCGCAGCGCCCTCTCGGCGCGAGCCGCCGAGGGTGCGGTCAAGGTCATCGACCAGTTCGACTGGGACACGCCCAAGACCAAGCAGGCCACGTCGCTGCTCTCCGAGCTGGGAGCGGGCGGCAAGGCGCTGGTGGTGCTGAGCGGGCAGGACGTGGCGGCCGAGCGGTCGTTCCGCAACCTGCCCAACGTGATCCTCTGCCGGGCCGGTCAGCTGAACACCTACGACGTCCTCTGGTCGGACACCGTGCTGTTCTCGAACGACGCACTGGCCCAGACCTCGGGCAGCTCGTTCGACGTGAGCGCCGACGACTTCGTCAAGGAAGAGGACGCGCCGCAAGGAGCTGATGCGTGATGCGAGACCCACGCGACGTCATCCTCGAGCCGGTCGTGTCCGAGAAGACCTACGACCTCATCGAACGAACCAACACCTACACCTTCCTGGTCGACCGGCGGTCGAACAAGGAGGAGATCCGCGACGCGATCAGCTCGATCTTCGAGGTGGACGTGCTGCGGGTGAACACCATCAACCGCAAGGGCAAGCGCAAGCGAACCGGCTACGTCATGGGCAAGCGCTCGGACACGAAGCGGGCGCTCGTGACCCTGGTCGATGGCGACTCGATCGACATTTTCGGAGTCTGAAATGCCAAGGATCTCAACATGGCAGTGAAGAAGAGAAAGCCCACGTCTCCTGGTCGCCGCTTCCAGACGGTCTCCGACTTCGAGTCGATCACCAAGTCGACGCCCGAGAAGTCACTGATCGCCAAGCAGAAGCGCTCATCCGGCCGCAACAACTACGGCCGCATGACCTCGCGCCATCGTGGCGGCGGGCACAAGCGCCGCTACCGGATCATCGACTTCCGCAGAGAGAAGGACGGCGTGCCGGCGAAGGTGGCGGCGGTCGAGTACGACCCGAACCGCAACGCCCGCATCGCCCTGCTCCACTACGCCGACGGCGAGAAGCGCTACATCCTCCACCCGGTGGGTGTGCAGGTCGGCGACCAGCTCGAGTCGGGCTCCGGCGCCGACATCCGGCCCGGCAACGCGCTGCCGCTGCGGAACATCCCGGCCGGCACGATCGTGCACGCCATCGAGATGCGCCCCGGCGGCGGGGCCAAGATGGCGCGCGCTGCCGGCACCGGCGTGCAGCTCATGTCCAAGGAGGGCAACAAGGCGCTGCTGCGCCTGCCCTCCGGTGAGATGCGCAACGTGCCCCTCGACTGTCGGGCGACCGTCGGTCAGGTGGGCAACACCGAGGCCGAGCTGATCAAGCTGGGCAAGGCGGGCCGCAACCGCTGGAAGGGCGTGCGCCCCCAGACTCGCGGCGTGGCCATGAACCCCGTCGACCACCCGCTGGGTGGTGGCGAGGGCCGCAGCTCGGGTGGCCGGCACCCGGTCAGCCCCTGGGGCAAGCCCGAGGGCCGCACCCGCAACCCCAACAAGGCCAGCAACAAGGACATCGTGCGCCGACGCACCAAGAAGGGGAGGAGGTAGACCATGGCACGCAGCCTCAAGAAGGGCCCCTTCGTCGACGAGCACCTGCTCAAGAAGGTCGAGGCCCAGAACGCATCGGGCGGCAAGCGGGTGATCCGCACCTGGAGCCGTCGCAGCACCATCGTCCCCGACATGGTCGGTCACACGATCGCGGTCCACGACGGCCGCAAGCACGTGCCCGTCTACATCTCCGAGTCGATGGTCGGTCACAAGCTGGGCGAGTTCGCCCCGACGAGGACGTTCCGCGGCCACGCCGGTGCCAAGGAGAAGGCGGCCCGCCGATGAAGGCCGTCGCCCACGCCCGTTTCATCCGCCAGTCGCCGTACAAGGTGCGAGTCGTGCTCGACCAGGTACGGGGGCTGACGGCCGCCGACGCCCAGGTGACTCTGGAGTTCTCGGACCGGCGCGCCGCCGATCCGATCCTCAAGTGCCTGAACTCGGCCATCGCCAACATGAATTCGAAGTACGAGCTCAACCAGGACCTGGGTGAGCTGGCCGGCGAGGTCACGATCTCCGAGGCCTTCGCCGACGAGGGGCCGACGCTCAAGCGGTTCCGCCCCCGGGCGCGGGGACGGGCGACTCGCATCAACAAGCGCACCAGCCACATCACGATCGTCGTCTCCGACGGTGACGAGGAAGAGGAGGACAACTGATGGGTCAGAAGACACACCCGTACGGCTTCCGCCTCGGCATCGTCACCGATTGGAAGTCACGCTGGTACTCCGACAAGGACTACACGGCACTGGCCAACGAGGACTATCAGATCCGCGACTACCTGCGGCGGGAGCTGACCCGCGGCGCCGTGTCTCGGGTCGACATCGAGCGCACCCGTGAGCGCCTGCAGGTGGACGTGCACACCGCCCGTCCCGGTGTGGTGATCGGCCGCAAGGGCTCGGAGGCCGAGCGGATTCGCTCCGGCATCGAGAGCCTGACCGACCGGCGCGTGAAGCTCAACGTGATCGAGGTCAAGGACGCCGAGACCGACGCCCAGTTGCTCGCTCGCGGCATCGCCGATCAGCTCGAGAACCGCGTGGCGTTTCGCCGGGCGATGAAGCGAGCTGTGCAGACGGCGCTCAAGGCCGGTGCCGAGGGTGTCCGCGTCGAGTGCGCCGGCCGCCTCGGTGGCGCCGACATGGGTCGGCGCGAGTGGTACCGCGAGGGCCGCGTGCCGTTGCACACCATGCGAGCCGACATCGACTACGGCCAGGCCACCGCTCGCACCACCGTGGGTGCGATCGGCGTGAAAGTGTGGGTCTACAAGGGCGACGTGGTGTCGTCGCTGAAGACCACCCGCGAGAAGATCGCCGCCGAGGCGGCGCTCGCCACCGGCGGGCCGACCGGGCGGATGACGCCCGCCAAGAGCCGCGCCGAGCAGCGTGCCGGCGAGGAGCGGACCACCCGGGTCATCGAGGCCGGCGGGGGCAAGCGGATCATCGAGGCAGGCGGCGGCAAGAAGGCCGAGACCGGTCGCCGGGTGATCGAAGCCGGCGGCGGCCGCAAGGTCACCGCTGCCGACGCCCAGACCGAGTACGAGGTCGCCAAGGAAGAGCAGTCGGTTCCGCCGACAGAGTCGGCGGAGGCTCCAGACGCGGGGAGCGAGGCTCCTGCGGCGCCGGAGGCGGTCGAGGAGACCACGGCTGCGGGTGTGCCCGCCGAGGGCCACGAGCTGGTGGAAGAGACCACGGGCGACTCGGCGACC
>JBPEXB010000537.1:0-6610 GCA_052032125.1 Acidimicrobiia bacterium | reverse complement strand
GACTCCTGGAACCATGGATTGGTGCGGTGGCCGCTGTTGAGCAGCCGCGTCTCGACGTAGTCGCCGTCGAGCTCGATGACGGCCTGATGGAGCACCGACCACAGCTCGTTCTCGGTGATGCCCGGACGGATGGCGGCCCGCATGCGGCCCACCCCGATCTCGGTGGCCGCGATGGACTCCCGGACGCATTTCATCTCCTCGTCGGACTTGATCGCCCGCGCCAGCTCCACGGGGTGCTGTGCATCGCGCACATCGAAGCCGTGCGCCTCCAGTCGTCGGGCGGCTCCGGCGTTGATCCGCTCGATCCCCACCACCGCCCTCCGGCCGACCAGCTCCTCGAGCACCCGAGCGGTGTCGGCGGCCCACGCCGCCTCTCGATCTGCGATGGCCTCGCCGGCCGCGACGAAGCTGGCGGTGATCGCCGGACGCACCTCGTCGATCGTCTCCAGTCCGTCGGCCAGGTGCATGCACCCCGTGAACTCGAAGAGGATCACCGGCCCGGAAGCCGGAACGACGGCATAGCGAGCCGGGTTGCGCGAATGGAACACCTGCATGTTGCGGGCACCGGTCGTGTAACGGATGTTCACCGGGTCGAACAGCACGCAGGCATCGATCGCGAGGTCGGTCATCTGTGCCCGCACCCGGTCCAGTCGATGGCGCCGCACGGCCACCAGGTCGATGCCGCCGCCTTCGCCTACGTGGTCGAGCGTGCGGAGGGGTTCGAGGTCGCCCCGATCGGCGTGCCAGTCGAGTTCCATGCGCACGGTCCTCCTGCTCGCGCGGGCAGCCTACGATCTGATGATGGACATCGCAGCACGAGTGCAATCGGCGCTCGACGACCTGAGCGCCGACTACCAGGTGATCGACATCGACCCCGACCTGGCCGACACCGCCGCCTTCTGCGAGCACTACGGCTATGCACCGGAAGCGTCGGCCAACGCCATCCTGGTGGCGTCCAAGCGACCCGCCGGTCGGCATGCGCTGAACCTGGTCCTCGCCACGACCCGGCTCGACGTCAACCACAAGGTGCGCTCACTGCTCGGTGTCAAGAAGCTGTCGTTCGCACCGGCCGAACTGACGCACGAGGTCACCGGCATGATGATCGGGGGCGTCACACCGTTCGGGCTCGACGATGAGCTGCCGATCTTCGTGGATGCTCGGGTGGTGGCGCTCGATCAGGTGATCGTCGGGGGAGGCAATCGAGCCTCCAAGGTGCTCGTGGACCCGGAGGTGTTCTCGAGGATGCCAGCGGTCGAGGTCATCGAAGGGCTGGCTCACCCCTACGAGCCGCTGCCCGCCGAACCCTCTTGAGCTCCTTGCGGACCAGGGCCAGGTAGCCGACCACTGCGATCAGGGCGAACGAGAACCACTGGACCGCATAGGAGAAGTGGGCGCCCTCGTCGAGCTCGGGCACCTCGGCGGGGACCGGTAACGAGCCCTGCTCGCTCGGCTCGAGCAGCTGAATCCAGTACGGGGCCAGCGGCAGGTCGATCTGCTCCTGGAGGCGGGCGACATCGACTCTGGCGACCTGATCGAGGAGCCCGTCCGGCTCCTGGCGGCCGAACGAAGGCCGGAGCTGGGTGGCACGGAGCAGCCCGGTCAGCGCGATCCGGCCATCGGGTGGATACAGCTCGGCCACCGGAGGTGGGGTCACGCCGAGAGGAAACCATCCGACATTGACCAGCACCGCTGAACCATCTCCGAGATCGAGTGGATAGACCGCATGGGTGCCCGCCTGGCCGTTGACGACCTGCGAGCGAACCAGGACCCTCCCCCCATCTCGAAGCACACCCTCGGCCGACACGAGTGTGAATTCGAGGTCCGCCGGATCCGGCGCAAAGCCGTCGACCGGTTGGAGGGCGGCCTCGACCTCGTCGAGTGACACCGGTGGGCGGTCGAGCCGGCTCGCCACGATGGCGTTCTGGCTCCGTCGCTCGTCCAGCCGGCGCAGCTGCCAGAAGCCGAGCAGGATCGAGACGACCACGAAGATCACGACGAAGCCCGAGAGGAACAGCCAGCGGGGGCGGCGGAACTCGTGCACGAGCCCATTATCGCCCCCGCCGGGGTTCCGTCAGTCGCTCCCGTCGCGTCGGGACGCCTCGAACGCCGTCAGGTCGTCATCCGTGACTCGAATGGCGACCGGGCGCTCGAGCCATCGTCCAAGAGGCGCCGGGTACGGACCCGGCTCGGAGCCGCTGCGATCGTCGCGATCGAGCAGCATCCGGGCGAGGTCGTCGGTCCACATCCATGGCATCGGACCTCCTTGGGATTGGGATGGCTGCATGGCCACCGTACCCCACGTGTCAAACGCCTCCGACCAGGTGCTTTCAGTCCGTCCCGCTGATCGCCACGCCCCCCGCACGACGCCCGTCGGCGGCGCCCACCAGACCGTGCTCGGGGTCGAGCATGGCGGCCGCCACGCCCCCGAAGAACATGTGTGGTGACTGGTACTGACGCCGGGTGTGGTGCTCGGGGACGACCAGGCCCGGCTCGTGCGACACGACTGTCGAGTCGTCCGCCACGTCGACGTGGAGGCGCGGCGCGTCGATCGCCTCCTGCGGCGTCATCCCCGAGGCGAGCCCGGCCAGCACTTGCTGGAGGGCGGTGGTGATGCGATCGGCGCCCGGCGAGCCGATCGCCAGCACTGCTCCGTCGTCCCGTGTCGCCACCGTGGGAGCCATGTTCGAGGGGAGCCGCTCGCCGACCGGCAAAGCGTGGTAACCGCGCCGGTTCAGCTCTGCTTCGCCCAGGGAGTTGTTCATCCAGAATCCCGTCTGTCCGGCGATGGCCCCGGAGCCGTATCCGGCGGACATGGTCACGGCGCAGGCGGTGCCGTCGTCGCCCACCGCCGACACATGGACGGTGGAGGGCGAGGAGCGCCACACCAAGTGCTGATCGTCGGTGGTCAGCTCCGCGAGGAGGTGATGCGTGGCTGCGTCGAGGTCCTCGGCGAGGTCGAGATGGTTGCGCCGATACCGGAGCACGCGCTCCTGCGCGCTGATCAGCGACGGAACGTCGCGCGGCGTATCGGCGTCCAGCAGTTGCAGCATCGCGGTGAGCGAGACGCCGCCGATGGACGGGGGCGGGTTGGAGGCCACTCTCCACGAGCCGATGCGCGACTCGACGGTCGAGCGCGTCGAGGGCCGGTACGTCGTCAGGTCTTCGGCCGTCACGAGGGACCCCCCTTGGTCGAGGTCCGACGCCAGCACGGCGGCGATGTCGCCCGTGTAGGCATCTGCCGCCCCGGCGTCGGCGAGCCTCGTGAGCGTGTCAGCAAGGCCCGGCACCCGCACCGCCTCCCCTTCCTCGAGCAGCCGGTCACCGTCGTGGAGCGCCGCTCGGCTGATGGGATGCCAGCCGAAGATCGACTCGTGCGTGTACTCCAGGTAGTACCGGGCGGCCCGGCTGAGCGGCGTGCCTCGGTCCGCCCAGGCGATGGCCGGGGCGACGACCTCGGCCCAGGGACAGGCGCCGAACCGACTCCACGCCGCCCCCAGCCCGGCGATCCCTCCCGGAGTGGCGATGCTCTCGTATCCGACGGTGGTCGTGAACCCGCCGCCGTACTCGACATCGACGACGTGCGTGGCCCGACCGAATCGGTCAGCGGACGCTCCTGCGCCTGGCATGGCCACGTTGGCGTCGATGGTGACGGGCTCAGCGCCAGGCTCGAGCACCGTGAGGAATCCACCTGCGCCAGGAGCACAGATGCCGGGCTCGGCGATCATCAAGACCAGCGTGGCGGCGATCGCCGCATCGACCGCGTTGCCGCCCGTCTCGGCCACCTGGCGTCCAGCGTCAGCCGCCATCTGCGAGCCCGCGGCGATCGCCACGTTTCCCACGTCCCGTCCGCTCCTCGCTCGTGACCTGCTCCGAGACCGGCGACGAACGGTCTCGGAGCGCAGGAGCGTAGCGCTCACGTGTCCGGTTCCGCCCGGGTGACCTCGACCGACGAGGCCACCACCTCGACGCGACTCTTGCGGCCGTCGATGTCGGTCCAGAAACGGCGCTGGACGGTACCGCTGACCACCACTCGGTCGCCCCGCACCGCTCGACCCAGCTCGGCCGCAGGGTTCCACACCGTCACCGGGATGACGTCCGTGCGGGGACGATCCACCTCGGATCGCACGGTCACCAGCAGCCGGGCCAGCCGCACCCCGGAGTCGAACGTCCGAATGTCGGGAGCCGTCGCCAACCGCCCTTCGAGTGCCACCTCGTTCACATCGTCCGGAGGCGCGCCGGCCGGGTCTCCCTTCGCCGGGGCCTCTTTCCCGGAAGCCGCCGCTCGCGATGCGGAGGACTCTTGGGTGCGCTTCGCCGCGCCGGCGGGCCGCTTCTTGGACGCCGATCCGCTCCTCGGCATCGTCTTGGCCGCTGTCGTCTTCGCCGGTGCCTTCTTGGCCGGTGCCTTTTTCGTTGGAATGGAAGCCACGTTCCCTCCTCGAAGGGAAGTGCGGAAGCAGTTCGAAAGTACGATCGCCCTGTGACAGATCCGACCCCGACTGCCACGGTGACGGCTCTGGCCGATCAGCTCCACATGATCGATGCCCGGATGGAGGGCATGGAGAACCGGCTCTCCTGCTACCTGTACGACACCCCGGAACCGCTCCTGATCGATGCCGGTCCGTCGACGAGCTTCGACCACCTGCTCACCGCCCTCGACCACATCGGCGTCGACACCTTGGCCAGGGTGCTGGTCACCCACATCCACATCGATCACGCCGGCGCCGCCGGGCATTTCGCAAGGCGATTCCCGGGAGTCGAGATCGCCGTTCATCACCTGGGCGCCGAGCATCTCGTCGCTCCCGACCGCCTGTGGCGATCCGCGGCACGCATCTACGGCGATGACACGCTTCGAGACATGTGGGGTGACATGATCCCGATCCCGGCCGATCAGATCACCTCGCTGAGGGAAGGCGACCGCCTCCCGCTGGGCGGTGGGCGCCACCTCGAGATCCTCGACACTCCGGGGCACGCCAAGCATCACGTGGCGATCTTCGACGGTGAGACCGGCGGGCTCTATGTCGGCGACACGGCCGGCCTGTGCCATCCGCACGGCCACGAAGTGCAGCCCAACTCACCGCCCCCGGACTTCGACCCGCATCTGTTGACGGGCTCCCTGCGGCGCATGGCGTCGTTGGATCCATCCTTCGTGGGTTTCGCTCACTTCGGCCCCCGGCACGATGCACAGCCGGTCCTCGAGGAGTCGGAACGGAGAGTCTGGGAGTGGGTGGCGCTGATCGAGACGATGGAGACGCTCCCGGTGGAGGCGGCCGCGCAGCGGCTGCGGACCGAGGTCCTCGGGCGCGCCACCGACGCCGGTTTGGACGAGGCGGCCGTCGACGCCATCGACCGTGCTGCCGGTCGGTGGGACATGCACATCAGCGGGGTCCGCCGCTGGCTCGACTCGCGGGCCGAGCTCCGCGATCCTCAGTGAGCGGCGCCGGCGATGTCGTCGGCGAGCTCCTCCAGACCGGGCATGTCGGGATCACCGTGGCGAACCGCCTCGAGGAGCGTGGAGGCCGTGTCCGTGTCGCCCAGTGCCAGCGCCGCTCGGCCGGCCACGAACCAGCGACGCAGCTCGTGCGGTCGCCCGTCCTTCGTGACCCGCTTCGGCCGGGTGACGGCCCAGGCGTCCTTCGGGCGATCTTGGTCGAGCAGGTGCGACCCATAGACGACCCTCGCCTCTGAGTCGGTGGCCGGGTGGCCGCCGAGCTCCATGAAGAGCTCCCAGGTCTTCTCCACGTCGCGATGGCGTCCGAGCCCACGGAGGGCGTCCATCTCGACCGGCATGTGGGTCGTGTCACCGGTGAAGCGCCTGAACGCCCGCAGCTCCCTCACGGCTTCCTCCCAGTTCCCCAGCCGGTAGGCGGTGAGACCGAGCAGCTCGCGAATCGCCGACGCGCGGCTGCTCATGTTCTTCGCCTTGAGCAACTTGCGATGCGCCGATCCGAACTGCTCGTCGGCGAAGTCGGCCGCCGCCTCGGACAGCAGCACGATGGTCCCTTCCTGCCGTTCGCGAGGGGTGACCCGCTGGATCTCCTCTTTCAGCCAGCGAGGCAGGTTGGACGGGCCACCGTCGACACTGAACGCGCGACGCTGGCCGCTGCGCGGCTGGCTGCCCTTGCCATGCCGTCCCGCATGATCCCGTTCGCGACGGTCAGACGAGCGACCCGGCGTGCCGCGATTCTGGGAGCCACGACTCTGGGATCCACGATTCTGGGATCCCCGGCTTTGGGAGCCGCCGCTCTTGGCACCGCCGGTCCTGCCACCGCCGCTCTTGCCGCCACCGCCGCCCTGGCGGCCCTTCGCAGCTCCCTTGGAGCTTCCCGGCCGGCCCGAGGAACCACCCTTCGACCGGCGTTGCCCGCCCCCCTGCTGACGCGGACGCTTGGCGGGCCCGTCGGTGCGACGTTGCTGCGGCTTGCGATTGTTTCCGGAGCGGCGCTCGGCCATGTCATTGCTCCTGTCCTGCCTGTCACGGTACCCGGCGGCGAGTGCCCCCACACACACGACCGCCCGGGCACTCAGAGAGCACCCGGGCGGTGTGATCGTTTTGTGTCCGGCGGTGTCCTACTCTCCCAGGGGTCTGCACCCCAAGTACCATCGGCGC
>JBPEXB010000536.1:0-4599 GCA_052032125.1 Acidimicrobiia bacterium | reverse complement strand
CCTCCTTCATGGCCGGCAAGAAGGACAGGTACTGAGTACCGGGTACCCGGTGCCAGCCGGTGCCCTCCCATCGGCGCTCTCCTCCTATCGTTGCGTGGCAACCCGAGGAGAGCCATGCCCGACGTCGGAAGCCCTGCACCCGCCTTCACGCTGTACGACCAGCGGCGCCAGCCAATGAGCCTCGATGATCTCAAGGGACGCAAGAGCCTCGTGGTGTTCGTCCCGTTTCCGTTCACGGGTGTGTGCACCGGCGAGGTCTGCGAGATCCAGGAGAACCTGGCGCAGCTGCAAGATCTCGAAGCCAACGTGGTCGTCATCACCTGCGACACCGTCGCAACCAACGCCAAGTGGTCAGAGCTGGAGGGTCTCGAGTTTCCGGTGCTCTCCGACTATTGGCCGCACGGTGTCGTCACCCAGGCCTACGACACCTTCGACGAGCGCACCGGTGCGGCAAAGCGTTCGACGTACGTGCTCGACGAAGAAGGGACGATCACGCACGTCTTCTCCACCGAGAAGCTGAGCATCGCCCGCAACTACGACGACTACGTGACTGCTCTGAGCGGCGGGTGACCCCGTTGCCTACCCGAAGAACTTGCGCCAGAAGCGGGCGAAGAAGTTGGGTTTGCCGGGCGCGGGGAGCTCTTCGAGCACGGCCTGTTGCAGGTCGAGCGGCAGATCGCCCAGCATGACGTAGCCGCCGGTGGGCGTCTCCCAGGCGTGGTAGGACTGGCCGGCGGTGAAGGCACGGTCGTAGACGGAGGCTCCGACCGCGGCGGCGTTGGTCTCCGGCACGCCGTGCACGTTGAGGCGCAGATCGGCCGTGACGAGGGTGAACGAGAAGATCCCGTCGCTGTAGAACCCGGTCGAGCTGCCACCGGGACCCTCGTAGGCGTCCTTGCGCACGAAGCCGGCCAGCTCGGCCGGGAGTCGATCGTCGGCCACCGCGGACGGCTGGATCACCTCGGCGATCATGGCCGGTCGGCGAATCTCATCCGTCCCGGCCTCGAAGTGGAGGAAGCTCGAGGTGCAGTAGCGGGACGCATCGCTGTTGAAGACCTCGGCCTGCAGGACGGCGCCCGTTTCCCGGTCGAAGGACAACTCGACCCGGGGCGCATCGTTCTCCATCACCCGCAGCACGTCGACCGGCCGGTTGAGGACTGCGTCGGGATCGCCGTATTCGACCCGATAGCGCTCAGCCAGCTCCCAGTCGGAGGCGGTCTCGGCATCGCGCACGGTCACGGATCCGTCGGCGGACCGCTCGTAGACGCCGTCGGGACTGACCACGGCTCGCCCGGCGGCCGCTCGCACCTCCAGGAGGCCGTCCCGCTGGGCCACCTCGACCACCTCGACCCGGGTGCCGTCGGGGGTGTCGCAGATCGTGAACTGACGGCCCTCGTACTCTGCACGAGAGGCCCGGTCGAGCCACTCCTCGAGGTCCTGGCCCATCGCCGGCAGCGCCGGGACCAGACCCGCCAGCAGCGTCAGCGCGACGATCGTCGTCTTCCTCACTCGGCGCCTCCGGGGAGATGCGGGGCGATCTGCACCAACCGGGCACCGGTGGGGAACCCGTCCTGGGAGGCGCGCACCCGATGGGTGTCGGCGATGTCGTCGTAGTTCAGGTCCAGCCCGGGGGTCGGTGAGACCCAGGTGGCGATGCCGGTGGTGGCCACGAGCACCGCGGCTGCGACTGCAGCCGCCCATGCGACCGGATGTCGCGACGACGAGTCGTTCACCTGCTCCCCGGTGAGCGGTCCGACCCAGGCAGGCGCCTCGAGGATGGGCAGTCCGCGGACTGCGGCTCGCGCTCCGTGCAGACCGGCGAGATCTTCCTGACAGGCCGAGCAGATGGCCAGATGCGTGGTCACCCGGTTGTGCTCCTCGGGCACGAGCTCGCCGTCGAGGTAGGCAGAGAGCAGCTCGCCGAGGTGGGTCACGACAGCTCCTCGCGCAAGAGCTTGCGCCCGCGATGGATGCGGGAGCGCACGGTGCCGACCGGCACCATCACCGCTTCAGCGATCTCGTCGTAGCTGAGCCCGACGATGTCGCAGAGCACCACCGCCTCGCGGAAGTCGTACGGGAGGGCCAGCAAGGCTTGCTGAACCTCGTCGCCGAGCCGGACCTGGGCCAGCACCGTCTCCGGTTCGGGGGCCGTGGGCCCCTGGGCGAGACGGTCGGGCTCGTCGGGGAAGGGGCTCGTGGGGCGACGCTTGCGGCGCCGCACGTCGTCGAGGAAGGCGTTGCGGGTGATGCGCCACAGCCACCCGTCGAACGAGCCGGGTTGATAGCCGGCGAGACCCCGCTCGACCCGGATCAACACGTCCTGAGCCAGGTCGGACGCGTCGGCCTGATTACCGGTCAGCCGGTAGGCGAAGTTGTAGATCTTCCGGCCATACGTGACCGCGACCTGTTCCCACGTGAGCGTTGCGTCCGACATCGTGACCTGACAAGCGAACGCCCCAGGTCGGCGGAAAGTTCCGGGCGCGGGTGCGAGCCCGGGGGAGGGTAGGTGGCGTCAGCCGTCCGAGGAGGGAGGCTTCGAGCTGTCCGAGGTGGGAGGCTTCGAGCTGTGCCCGTCCTCTCCGGTGGTGCCCTCGTCGTCCTCGTCGGTCATGCCCTCTTCGATGCCCTTGCGGAATTCCTTCGCCGAGGATCCGATGGAGCGGGCCAAGTCGGGCAGCTTCTTGGCCCCGAACAACAAGATGACGACGACCAGGATGACGATGAGTTCAGGTGCGCCTAGGCGGCCCATGCAATGCTCCTTGCTCGATCCGATGTTAGCCGCGGCAGGCCACAACCCCCGCAGCGCTCGTCAACCCAGCGACAGGCCGTCGACGAAGGTCTGCAGCCGCTCCCGGGTGACGAAGCGGACCCGCGGCTGCCGCTTCTCCCGCTCGTAGATCTCGTACGGACCCCACTTCTCTGTCACGAGCAGGCCGCGGTCGGCGCCCGACGACGAGAAGTCGAACATGAACTGGTTGATCACCGATTCGTCGAGCTCCGGATGGCCGCCCTCGGAGTGGGGCTCCTCACGGATGTAGATGCGCTGACCGCCCTTGGTGGCGGAGTAGGTGCCGGCGATCTCACCCGCCGAGACGTCGTAATCGAACAACTCGAGCAGCGTGAGCACCATCTCGCCGGCCTTCATGGTGGCCGGGTCGAGCCCGCGTGTCCGCAGCCCCAGATCCACGGCCTTCGGGAAGCGCAGCTCCCCTCCGATAGGACCGAGTTCGTCGGAGCCGGTGGGCGCCGTGTGACCGGTGACACCTTCGGATTCGAACTGCCCCTCGATCGGGTCGCTGCCGAACTTGCTGAACTGGAGCAAGTGACCGAACCCGAGCGGCGGCGGCAGGGTTCCTGGCAGCTCGAGCGACCGCCGGCCGACCTCTCGGACGTCGCCGCGGCCCGCCATGGCCACGACCGTCGTGACGGACCCGACCTCGCGGCCAGGGGCCTCGTCGCGGAGGACCTCGACCGCCTCGGTCACCAAGAGATCGCGGAGGACCTCATCGATGTCTCCCGGCGGCAACGGCACATCGAACGTGACCAGCGCCTCGTCACCCTCGATGCGAAAGAGCGCCACGCGTGGGCGAGCGGGCTGGGTGAGGTCGGGCGCCGCCTCCTTGGGCGTGCCGGCCAGCTCGGCCTTGGCCTGCGTGCGCATCTCGCGGCCCCGGCGATTCGCCAAGATCCCGAAATACACCAGCACGGCCACCGCGATGATGACGGCGAGAACCACTTCCACCCTGGACCTACCTCCGATCGACCCGGCTCGGCGCCGGGCGGCTCGACTCCCCCTCAGTGTACCGAGCGAAATGTGCGCGCCGTTTGTGGACCTCGTTCAGAGGGTGTGAGCGGTGCGCGGGCCCGGGTCGGGCCGAAATCCGCCGCTCAGGAGGCGACGACTCGCCGACTCTCCAGCGCTCGCTGCTTGCGGATCTTGCGCCGTTCACGCTCGGAGAGCCCGCCCCAGATGCCGAACTTCTCGCTCTTGGTGACGGCGAACTCGAGACAATCGACCTGTACCTGACAGGCGGCGCAGATGGCTTTCGCCTTGCGGGTCGACGCTCCACGCTCGGGGAAGAAGAGATCGGCATCGGCGCCGCGGCAGTTTGCGTAGTCCTGCCATCCGAGGTCATCGACAGCCAACGCCTCGATCAGTTTCCGGTGCACGCGGGTCCCTCCACTCCCTGGCGTTCCATGTCCGGTGATCACCCGGTCCAGGACACCCCCCACTCGCGGATCCGAACCGTGTAATTACACCTTTGTAATCTTTGTACTGCCCGCGCGCGGTGTCAAGTGAGACGCCCGGGGGCCATTCGGCCCCGGGCGTGGTGCTGAGTACTGAGTACTGGGTACTGAGTACTGGGTACTGAGTACTGAGTACTGAGTACTGAGTACTGGGTACTGAGTACTGGGTACTGGGTACTGGGTACCTAGCACCTCACACCATTAAACCCCGTCGAGGAAGGGAATGGGGATCAGCACGGCGTGTTGCTGGACCCAGGTATCCAATCCGTCCCAACTGGTGTACTGGGAAACATACACAAACAACAGGTACGTGCCGACGACCACCGGCATCAACAACCGCACGCTCCAGCG
>JBPEXB010000535.1:0-2119 GCA_052032125.1 Acidimicrobiia bacterium | reverse complement strand
TAGGGGGCGAAGGGCCAGGGGACCGAGAATCGGACCATCGATCGGTCCGCACCCAGCGGCACCACCTCGTGACCCGTGGCCGGGATGCCGCCGACGGACCAGGTCCACGCGCGGCCCGGTGTGACCGAAGTGATCTCGAAGGGGAGCCTCAGACCGGCGACGGTCGTGACGCGGCCCCGAGCGCCCTCCTCGACGATCGAACCCGGCGCCTCGACCGAGGTGATCGACACTCCCCAGGAGGGCCAGCGCTCATAGCGGGCGATCGCATGCCAGGCGACGTCGGCGGGCGCTGATACCTCGATCGAGGTCGTGAGATGCCGCACGTCAGGGTCGGGTGCGCCACCAGGTCCACGGCCGGCGGATGCGGACACGGCGCGTCCCGAACAGCAGTTTCCCGACGATCGAGCCGCGCACCGAGCCGATCTCGAGGACCGGCCCCGACGAGTCGTTGATCGCCAGGGAGAGCGAGAAGCGCGCCAGGCGATCTGCCAACCGGCCGACCTCGCCACGCCCGAGGACCGGCGTCGCCGACCGGAACGCACCGAGATCGTCGACGTGCCACGCCAAGGACTGGCCCGATGCTTCCAGGCGCGTGACGAGGTCGCCGCTCGTCGCGACGACCTCGCCTTCGATCAATGGTTGTTCAGCGGTTCTCACGGTCGCTGGTCGTGATACGCAGCGTCCCGTTGAGGCGCCAGGTGGCGCTCGGTGCGTCGGCCCCGGTGTCGCGGGGGACGTCGACCTGCATGTCGACGAACTGGTAGTCGATGGCGGCGTCACGGCCCGTGAGGTAGGACCACATGTCCCGACCGAAGTCGGTCCAGGAAGTGACCTGTGCGTTGCCCTGCTGCTCCATGGCGGAATCTCCTTGTTGTGCGGCGTTCATCAGGTCTACGAGCCGCGTCGCCGATGCGGATGAGTCACCCGGTCAGCAGCTCGCACCAGAGGTCGACGCCGTACCAGAAGTTGTCCAGCGCCAGGTTCTCGTTGGCGGCGTGCTGGTTGTTGTCGTAGTTGGCGATCGGCAGCACCACGAGGGGCGTGTCGAGGATCTCCCGGAAGTGGTGCAGCGGGACCGAGCCGCCGAAGGTCGGGAGACGGACGACATCGGATCCGGAGGCCCTGGCCGCCGCCGCCACGATGGCGTCGACGCCGGGCTGGTCGGCCGGTACTCGCACCGCCGGGTAGCCGATCTCCTCCGTGAAGCGGGCGAGATGGCGATGGGTGCGCCGCTCCTCGGGGGAGGGCTGGCGATCCAGGATGACGTATCCGAGCGTCTCGAAGTGTCGCCGCACCAGTGCCAGCATCGCCGCCGGATCGTTCCCCGACGCCAGCCGGATGTCGACCGAGGCATGGGCCTCGGTGGGGATGACGTTGCGAGCGAGGTCGCCCACGTCGGCGGCCCGGATCCCCCGCACGTTGAAGGTCGGCCACAGCAGCGCTTCCGGATGCGAGTTGACGAGGCGATCCGGCGCTGCGAATCCGATGTCGTCGAGGTAATGCTGCTCGGTGGCCGGCAAGGCCGCCATCGCCTCACGATCGGCCACCGTGATCGGCATCGTCGAGTCGTAGAAACCCTCGATCAAGACGTGACCCTCGCCGTCCTTGCAGGTGGACAGCAGGCGGATCAGGTCCTGCACCGGATTGGGCACCCAGTTGCCGAAGTGCCCGCTGTGCAGCTCGCGCTCGGGCCCGTACACGGTGATCTCGAATCCGCAGTAGCCCCGCACGCCGAAGACCACCTGCGGCCGGCCGCTGGGATGCACCGGCCCGTCGCAGATCAACCACAGGTCGGCGGCGAGGTCGTCGGCGAGCTTCGTCATGTAGTCCGGCAGATGGGTCGATCCCGACTCCTCCTCGCCCTCCAAGAGCAAGACGATCTCGGTCGTCCGCTCCAGACCGGCTGCGTCGAGCGCGTCGAGCGCGGTGAGCAGGGCGGCGATGGGGGCCTTGTCGTCGGCCGCGCCGCGGGCGTAGATGCGTCCGTCACGGATCGAGGGCTCGAAGGGCGGAGTCGTCCACGCCTCTGGATCGACCGGCTGGCCGTCGTAGTGGGCGTACATGCCGAGCCGCCGGGTGGGCGTTGCGGCCGCCGGGATGGAGCCGATGACGACGGGAG
>JBPEXB010000534.1:0-5854 GCA_052032125.1 Acidimicrobiia bacterium | reverse complement strand
TCGTCGGCCAGATCTCCCAGTGCTTCGCGCAGGTGACCGGTGACCGAGTCGTGATCCTCGCCGGGGAGGGTCCGCACGTCGACGTCGATGTCGATGGCACCCGGGATGATGTTGGTCTTCATGTCCTCACCGCCGCGCACCACGTTGCAGGAGAACGTCGTGTGCGAGAAGGAGTAGAGGTTGGAGGCGAGGCCGGCCTGCTCCATCTGCTCGAGCACTCCGTCGACTCGATCCGGGTCGAGCAGCGCAGTGGTCGTCGCCTGGTCGAGGCCGAGGGCCTCGACCCGTTCCCGCCACAGCTCGGGGAAGCGGGGTGGAGGCCGGTACTCAGCAAGCCTCTGCACCACCCGCGATGCCGTCACGAGGGCGTTGTCGGTGCGAAACGGCATCGACCCGTGCCCGGGCGTCCCGTGAATGCGAATGCGGCGCCACGCCACGCCCTTCTCCGCCACGTTGACCCCGATGGCCGGTGCCTCCGGCGTGCCGCCGTGCAGGCCACCGTTCTCGGTCAGCACATAGTCCGTGCGGATCGCATCGGGATGGTGCTCTGCCATCCAGCGGGCGCCGTAGGCACTGCCCGATTCCTCGTCGGCCACGGCGAAGTAGATGAGGTCGCCTCGCGGTCGGAACCCGCTGGTCGCCAGGTGGCGGAACGCCACCGCCATCGACGAGGTGAGGTTGAGCATGTCGACGGCACCGCGTCCCCAGACCTCCCCGTCGATCAACTCGCCGCCGAAGGGATCGTGCCTCCAGCCGGCGGGATCGACGGTCACCACATCGGTATGGCCCATCAGCATCAGGCTCGGCGCGTCCGGATCGGAACCAGGCAGGCGGGACACGATCGACCTCCGGCCCGCCGTGCGCTCGAACCGCTCGATCTCCAGGCCGGCGCCGTCCAGGAACGACTCGAGGGTGTCGGTGGTGCGGGTCTCGTGGCCGGATTCGGCCGTTCCGTCGTTGGTGCACTCGTTGCGGATCAGGTGCTGCAGCAGTTCGACGGTCTCGTGGGTGAGCTGGTCGTGCATCGGGCGCAGTCTGACACGGTCCGGTGGCCGGCCGGGTTCGGCAGAGCCTTTCCTGCCACAATGGTCGGGGCCCCGGCGGGGGACCGACGAGCGTGGAGGGCGCGGGAGTGAAGCTGACGGTCACGGGGTCGATCGCCTACGACTACCTCATGCACTTCCCGGGCCGGTTCGCCGAGGCCCTGAAGGAGGAGAAGCTCGAGGCGGTGAGCGTCAGCTTCCTGGTCAAGGAGATGACCAAGCACCGAGGCGGGACCGCCGGCAACATCGCCTACACCATCGGACTACTGGGAGGCGCTCCGCGCCTCATGGCGACCGCCGGGCGGGACTTCAAGGACTACAAGACGATCCTCGACGACGCCGGCGTCGACACATCGGCGGTCCTGGTGATCGAAGACGAGTACACCTCGTCGTTCTTCGCCAACACGGACACGGAGGAGAACCAGATCGCCAGCTTCTATGCCGGCGCCATGGCGCATGCGGGGAAGCTGTCCTTCGAATCGCATGCGTCCGACACCGACCTGACGATCATCGCCCCCAACGATCCCGACGCCATGAAGGCCTATGTCGCCGAGTGCAAGGAGTCGGGGATCGACTACATCTTCGACCCCAGCCAGCAGACGCTGTGGTTGTCGGGCGAAGACCTCGAGGAGGGCATCAACGGGTGCTACCTCCTGGCCGTCAACGACTACGAGCTGCACCTCATCCAGGACAAGACGGGGCTCTCCGAGGACGACCTGGTCGAGATCTGCCGGCGGCTGATCGTGACCCTCGGGGGACAGGGCTCCCGCATTCGGGTCGACGACCTCGAGTATCACATCCCGGTGTTCCCGCCCAGCGGGGTGCTCGATCCGACCGGAGCCGGTGACGCGTTTCGGGCCGGCATCATGCGTGCGCTCCAGCTCGACCTCGACTGGAAGACGGCCGGTCGCTTCGCAGCGCTGAGCGCCACGTATGCGATCGAGAACCTCGGGCCACAGGGTCACGACTTCACGCGGGAGATGTTCGTGCGGCGCTACCGGTCCGAGTTCGACGACGACGGCCAGCTCGACGTCCTGCTCCAGGGCTGACCCCGCCCGCGCCTCGGTACGCTGGGCCTATGCGCCCCACCGTCATCCTCAAAGCGGCGATGACCCTCGACGGCCAGCTGGCGGCCGCCGACGGATCCTCGCAATGGATCACGGCCGAGGAGGCGCGTCGGGATGCGCACGAATGCCGGGCCGGCGTCGACGCCGTGATGGTGGGGGCCGGGACCGTCCTGGCGGACGACCCGCAGCTCACGGTGCGCTTGGACGGGTACGACGGGCCCCAGCCGCGTCCGGTGATCGTCACCGGGAAACGGGATCTCCCGCCCACCGCCCGACTGTTCGATCGCGATCCGATCGTCCTGGCCAGCAGACCGCTGGAGATTCCGGGGACGGTCCTCGTGGTGCCGGATGAAGCGGGTCTCCGGGTCGACCTCGCCGCCGGGCTCGAGGCGCTCAGGGCCCGCGGCATCGAGAAGGTCCTCGTCGAAGGTGGCGCCGGGCTGCTGGCGGGTCTGCTGCAGGCCGACCTCGTCGATCAGGGGATCGTCTACGTCGGAGCGCGGCTGGCCGGCGGGACAGGTCATCCCCTGTTCACCGGGTCCTGGCGGTCGCTGGTGGACGCCCACGAGATCGAGTTCGAGGACGTCCGGCGGGTCGGCCGCGACCTCAGGATCGATTTCCGGGTCGGCCGCTCAGAGCCGTCCGGGCCGGGTGCGCATGCTGAAGAAGCTCCCTGAGGTCCTACCGCTCACGCTGTCCATCTGGAGTTCCAGCACCACGTCGGTGAGCATCGGCATCGCCTGTCCGCTCATCGAGGAGACCACGGATCGGTACTTTCCCAGCAGGCCGGCGATGACGCTCTGGATGGTGGCGTCGTCCTCGACGATGCGAACGGTTCCTTCCACGATGACACTCGTCCACTCGCCGGTCTCGGTGTTGTAGCGGCTCACCTCGAAACCAGCGTTCGGGTTCTCGCGAACTGCCCGCACCCGTCGCCCTTCCCCGACCCGCATGGCAACGGTGTGATCCGAGACCACGTACGAGACCGGCGTCACGTACGGCACGCCCTCGGAGATGACCGCCAGGTGGCCGACCTTCTCCTCTCGCAGGAGCTCGAGGCACTGGAGGGGGGTCAGCTCGTCCACGGCATGTCCTACCGCAGCGCCCGGCCCGTGATGTAGCTGGGGGTGATCTTCACCCAGTGCGAGGCGTGGCGTTCCCGTGCCCAGGGGGCCAGTCCGATCTCGTCGAGGTCGGCGATCTCCTCGATGTCGGTGACCCGTTCCATCTTGCCTTGCGCCACCACGCTCCAGCCCGTCCGGTTGACATCGTCCCAAGCGTCGATCTCGAACGCCGCTTCGTCGGCCCGATCCGCCGCGGCCAATTTCTCGCCGTAGCTGGTGCGGAAGACGACGCGATGGTTCACATAGCGATAGGTGACCGGCAGGATCATCGGCCCGCCCCTGCTGATGAACGACACTCGTCCGATGGGCATCGCCATCAGGCGGCGGTCGCACTCGTCCGGGGAGAGGATCTCCAGGTCGCGATGGTCGGTGGGTGAGAGTGTCATCAGGGCACCAGGTTTCTGTCGACGAATGGCATGCGAGCGGCCGGACCGGTGGTCCCGATCGTGGTCACCCGACCTCTTCCGAGTGTGAGTTCGTACTCGGTTCCACGGCCGCGTTGGAGAATCGCGGCACTGCGTAGGAGCGACTCGCGTCGCCTCGAACCTGCCACCTGACCTCCTCATCAGCGGTGGTTGCATCGTCCGTTCCCGCCGTCCGAGGACATAGGGTCGGATGTCCCTACGGGCGTGGGCCGGGCGACCCTGGGCTCTCTCTCCAGCGGTCGTCGCCGAGGGTACGCTGACGGCATCGTCGAACACATCGCCCGCCTCCGCAGCTGAGGCGGCGGGCCATTCATCCCCATCGCTAGGGCCGTCCGGTCCTACGCCCTACGGCCCCACCGGACCAGAGTGGGAGCCACAGCAGAGAGGAGTCGAGATGAAGGTCGGATCACTCATTGCAGGCCCCGCCCAGGCATGCGGTCCGCGGATCACGGTGCGTGAAGCAGCGTCGATGATGATCGAAGGCGATCTCGGCTCGCTCATCGTGGGGGACGGCACCTCGATGCTCGGGATCATCACCGAGCGGGACATCATGGGTGCGGTCGCGGCCGGGGCCGACACGTCGGCGGCCATGGTCGAGGATTGGATGACGGCAGACCCGGACTCGGCCTCCCCCGAGCTGGAGGTTCGCGAGGCGGCCGAGTGGATGCTGGCGGTGGGGTATCGGCACTTGCCGATCACCCAGGACGGCCGCATCATGGGCATCGCGTCGATCAAGGACATCCTCTGGGCGATGGCGGACGGCACGTGAACAAACCCATCGTGGTCGGGGTGGACGGCTCGGATTCGAGCCTGCTGGCCCTCGATCGGGCCCTCGAGCTCGGTGAGGTGTTCTCGACCGACGTGCACGTCGTCTCGGCGGTGCACCTGACGGCCCTCTATCAGGCCGGTCTGGCGGTGTCGCTCATGAGCGAGCCCGACATCGAGCAGCAGATCAGCGACCATGTGTGGTCCAAAGTCGAGCAGCGATCCGACGAGCACCCGTCTCAGGCAAAGGTCGTGCGCGTCGATCGCCGTGGGTATCCGCCAGACGAGATCGTCCAGTACGCCGAGGAGGTCGACGCCGAGATGGTGGTGGTCGGCAACCGAGGCTATGGACCGGTGCGTTCCGCCATCCTCGGCAGCACCAGCCACCGGGTCGCGCAGGTGTGCGACCGGGACGTCTTGATCGTGCGGAGCACCGCGGACTGACGAGCGGTGATGGACGAGCCTGCGGCTCGTCCATGGCTTCCAGCTACCAGCTGCCGGCTACCTGGCCGTCTCTTGGCTCACGCGAGCGATGATGGGCACGGTCACGCGTTGGACGAGCTGCAGGCGGCCGCAGCCGGTGCCGGCGCGGTCGGCGTCGCTCAGCGAGCGCCCATCGGCACTCGCCAGATGAGGCGGGTGCCCTGCTCCTGGCGTCCATTGACGACGAGTTCGCCGCCGAGCTTCTCCGCTCGCTCAGCCATGTTGATCATGCCGTAGCCACCGCCTGCGTCGTCGGCGATCCCCACCCCGCTGTCGGTGACCGTGAGCGTGATGTGGTCGCCAACCGCCAGCGAGACATCGACGGACCTCGCCGATGCGTGCTTGGCGACGTTGGTCAGGGCCTCACGCAGCGTCTGCAAGAGATGGGGGATCGCCTCGTCGTCGATGGCATCGGGATCGCCCACGAGCTGGAGCCTCGGGGCGAACCCGAGCTCGGCCGCCGCCGCCTGGAGGACGTCGTCCAGCGCTGCTCGAACGGGGCCCTCGGGAATCACACGGAGGTCGAAGATCACCTCGCGAAGCTTGGCGATGCTCCCGTCGAGTCGCTCGATGGTCTCGGTGATCCGCTGTTGGGCCGTTTCGTCATCGACCCGAGCCATCACCGCCTGCAGGCTCAGGCCGGCTCCGAACACCTCCTGGATGACCGTGTCGTGGAGATCTCGGGCGATCCGCTCACGGTCCTCCATGCGGGAGAGCCGGTTGCGCGTGATGCGGAGCTCCTGTTCGGCGAATCTCCGTTCGGAGATGTCGCGGACCGACGCGACGACGTAGGGCGTGTCGTCGACGACGAGCGGGCTGAGGGCGATGTCGACCGGGAACGTGCTCCCGTCGGACCGCTCGGCGACCAGGTCCAGCCCGGCGCCCATCGAGCGTCTCCGAGGAGCCTCCGAGAACCGCCTGCGGTTCTCGACGTGCTCCTCGCGGAG
>JBPEXB010000533.1:0-4082 GCA_052032125.1 Acidimicrobiia bacterium | reverse complement strand
GAGGGCCACACGCGGTCGATGGACCTGTGCACTCGCGCGATGGCCTCACCGATCGATCCGCAGTCGGCGGCGAAGTGGACGCGGTCGGGCTCGTGCCAGAGATCTCGCAGCAGCGACAGTGCATCGAACACGGCGTCCACGTCGGGACCCTCGGTGAGGAGCGTGGCAGCCGGGCGGTTCAGCTGCAGCCGGCCGCCCGTCCCGCCCAGCCGGATGATCCAGCGGCCATGCCCGACCCGAGGTCGATCGAAATGGAATGGCGCCCCGAGCTCCCGTTCGAGGGCCGGGCGGTTCTCCTCCATGATCGGGCGGACCTGGTCGAGCCGCGGGTCGATCTCGACGGCGACCGGGCGAAAGAACGGCGCCTCCATGCCGACACGCTACCGGCGCGAAATAGCATGTCCGTCGGGAGGCGGCGTGAAACTGACCAGGTTCATCGGACGACGGCTGGCGCTCGGCGTGCTCAGCCTGGCGGTCTTCTTGTTCCTGCTCTACGTGCTCATCGAGGCGCTCATCCCCGGCGACATCGTCACACCGCTGCGCATGGGCATGACCGGCGACGAGATCGCCGAGTTGCGCCGCCAGATGGGCCTCGATCGAGCGCTGCCCATCCGTTTCTGGCGTTGGTTCTCGGCCGTGGTCACCGGCGACCTGGCGACCGGTGGCTTCCGCAACGCCGGGCGGACGATCTTCTCGGCCTTCCCGGCCACGCTGCTCGTGTTCGTCATCGGGCTGGCCATCGCCTACTCGGGCGGATCCTGGCTCGGTCGGCGGACCGCCTGGACCGGCGGCGCCGGCGCCTCCTCGATCACGCTGGTCGGGGTGATCCTCTACACCCTGTTCCCACCGTTCCTGGCCTTCATCCTCGATCGCTGGCTCACCGATCGGCTGCACGACCTGCGGGTCGGGATGGCGCTCGACCCGTTCGGCTCCCTGTGGGAGGACACGACCCTCACCGAGAACGACGTCATGCTGAGGATGGTGCTGGCCATCGGGGTGGCGTGGCTGGTGGTGGCCGGGGCGGTGCGCCTGATCGGACGACGACCGCGGCGCACCAGCCAGTTCGGCCGCACCCTGGCCGTGGTCGTCCTGACGGTGCTGGGCTGGCGCCTCCTCGGCATCGCCACCCTGGCGAGCGACCTGCTGATCGACGCCGCCATCCCCATCATCGGCTTCGCCATGCTGTCGTTCGGCGAGTTCCTGCTCATCACCCAGGCGGCGATGGCGACCACGATGCACGAGGACTACGTCGTGACCGCCCGGGCGAAAGGCCTGCCGGAAGTCGTCGTCCGCGACGCTCACGCGGCGCGCAACGCCTCGTTGGTCGCCTTCACCCGCATGGCCGTGTCGCTGCCCTACCTGCTGACCGGCCTGGTGATCATCGAGACCGCCGTGCGCTGGCCGGGGGTGGGCACGTTCATGTTCACCGCCATCGAGACCCAGGACATGCCGGTGGTGATGTCGGGGCTGGCGATGGTCGGGCTGGTCACGATGCTGACCCGCCTGGCGCTCGACGTGGTGATCGCCGGCTCGGACCCGCGGGTCGTCGTGATCCCGGAGGCGGTGTGATGCGGCGGTCGGCAGTCGCACGGGGCCTTCGGGCAGCCTGGAAGGCCATCCGGGGCAACGCCTTCGTGTTCTGGGGCCTGGTCACCATCGGCGTGCTGGGCCTCGCCACCTTCATCCACCCCATCCTCATGGGCTGGATCTGGCCCACCGGGATCTACGACCCGCTCACCGGCTACGACATCGAGGTGTTCCACCCCTCTCCCCCGTCGGGGCGACACTGGCTCGGCACCGACAACTTGGGCCGGGACGTCGCCAGCATGCTGCTGGCCGGGCTGCGGCCCACCTGGCTGCTGGCCCTCTCGGCGGCGATCACCACCGCTGTCGTCTCGACGGCCGTCGCGGCGGTCGGGGCGTTCCACCGCGGCTGGATCGACGCCACGCTGGGCCGCATCTCCGACGCCTTCCTGCTGCTGCCGGCACCGATCGTCATGGTGGTCCTCGGATCCGGCGAGTTCAGCGAGCGCATGGGCCCGATCCGCTTCGGCCTCATCTACGGGATCCTGGCCGGGGCCGGAGCGGGCGCGCTGGTGCTGCGCTCGCAGGCGTTGAAGGTGATGGCGCTGCCGTTCATGGACGCCGCCCGCACCACCGGCGCCGGATCGTGGCGGCTGATCACCCGCCACCTGCTCCCCCACCTCTACCCGTTCGCGGCCCTGTTCATGATGCTGGCCGTCGTGGGAGCAGTCGTCTCGGAGGGCTTTGCCTCGTTCTTCGGCCAGACCGCCTCCCGGCTGACCTGGGGCACGATCGTCTACCTGGGCGTCACCTTCCGCGACCCGATCGACGGTTCCATCGCCTGGAACTCGGTGCTGGCCCCGGCGATCGCCATCTCGCTGTTCTCAGCAGCGTTCTTCGCGGTGTCCGTCGGCCTGCGCACCATCACCGACCCGCGCTTGCGCCGTGACCGCACGCCCCGGCTGGACGATCTGCCTGGTTAGCCGGTCGCCGATTCGACGAACGCCTCGATGGCGTCACGGAAGGCCACCCGGCTCTCCTCCCAGGCGTAGAACATGTGCCCGCCGTTGAAATGCTGCGACGTCACGCGCCCCGCCACACTCGGATCGAGTCGCATCAGGTTCACCAGGCGGTCCGAGCCGAAGTAGGGGGTGATGAGGTCGTACACCCCGTGCGTGAGGAAGGCCCGCATGTGCGGGTTGAGGCTCATCCCGTATCGGAAGTCGTCGGTCGCCCCCACCTGGCCGGACAGGGCGTGGCGGGGATGGTCGATCTTCCAGGCGTTGTTGACCTCGTAACTCAGCAGGCGGTAGTCGCGCTCGGACTCCACGCCGATCTCGGTGCGCAACAGCGCGTTGATGGCGGCGGTGAACGCCGGCCCGTACCCGGCCAGGGTGGGATCGGGACCGGGGAACGGCTCGCGGTCAGGGAAGGGGTCGATGGCGGTCACGCTGGCGTCGTAGAGGCCCAGCACCTTGCGCTCGTCGCGCAGCAGCTCACGGATGAAGGTGAGGATGCCGATCCGTCCCACCGCCCGCACCACCAGGTCGATCGACAGTCCGAGCAGATCGGCCAGCCGCCCGAGGACCGCAGTTCGCTCGTCGTCGGCCATCGCCGAGCCGCGGGCGAGGAAGGTCGTGTAATCCCCGGTGGCGAACTCCTCGGCGGCGGCCCGCACGACCGCCTGGTCGTCGCTGGGCCCGAACGCACGGGAGCGACCGTGGAACGCCGCAGCCACCGCCATCGTCGGCAGGCGATCCACCCACGGCAGGATGTCGTAGTCGGTCGAGCTGAGCGTCTGAAACTCGAGCGCAGGCGAGATGAGGATGGTCCCGTTGATGCCGACACCGGTGTCCTGCTGGAGGACCTTGGCCATCTTGGCGGCCCGGAATCCTCCGTAGCTCTCGCCCGCCACGAACCGCGGTGATCCCCACCGGTTGTTCTTGGAGAGCCAGCGGGAGATGAACTCGCCCATGGACTGGAGGTCGCGGTCGAGACCGAAGAACTCGTCAGGATCGGCGGCGTCCTTGGGTTTGTCGTCGCCCTTCTTCTCGGACTCGATCACCCGGCTGAACCCGGTTCCGACCGGGTCGATGAAGACCAGGTCGGTGAACCCCAACCAGGACTCGGCGTTGTCGACGAGCCGGAAGGGCATCGCCGGGAGGCTGCCGTCGGCCGGGAAGTCGACCCGGCGCGGCCCGACGGTTCCGACGTGCAGGTACGCCGAGGAGGCGCCGGGGCCGCCGTTGAAGACGAAGGTGACCGGGCGGTCGTCCTCCGAGTCCGCCACGTAGCTGACCGAGAACATCTCGGCCGCCGGGGTCTCGTTCTTGCGCAGCACCATCCAGCTGCCGGTGGCGGTGTAGGAGAGGTCGCCGTCGGGCCCTGGCCAGACCGCCTCCATGCTGGCGGAGGCGGGGGCTTCGTGATCGGTGCCGGCGTCCTTCGCAGGCGCGTCGTTGTTGGTGGTCTCGTCGCTCATCCGGCGACGCTAGCTGGGTTGGTTCGGGTGAGGAGGGCGGCGGGGTTCGGGCGTGAAACGGAAGGTGCCCGAACCC
>JBPEXB010000532.1:0-17426 GCA_052032125.1 Acidimicrobiia bacterium | reverse complement strand
AAGAACGACCACGACGTGGTGGTGTTCGGCCAGGACGCCACCGCCATGCACTACGCCTACCTCTACAACTACCTGGGCATCCCCGAGATCGCCGGCAGCGAGTTCCAGCGCGTCGCCCGCGAGCAGGTCGAGCGGGTCGGTGCCCGGCTGATCGACGCCGAGGTGCAGTCGGTGGCCGGGTCAAAGGGCTCGTTCACGGTGAGCACCGCCGAGGGCGACGAGAGCTGCGCTTACGTGGTCCTCACCGAGGGCAAGAACGCCCCGCTGGCCAAGAGCCTCGGCCTCGAGTCCGACGACGACGGCGGCGTCGTGGTGAATCGTCACGGCCGCAGCTCCGTGGACGGGGTCTACGTGGTGGGTCGCAGCGTCCGGCCGACCCGCAGCCAGGCGATCATCTCCGCAGGCGATGGCGCAGCTGCCGCCCTCGACATCCTGGCGCGGGAGGCCGGCAAGGACGTCCAGGACTGGGACACGCCGCCCAAGGACGACTGATCAGCCCGTCCACAACTCCGTGTCCGGCCAGAACTGGCTCCAGGCGAACCAGAACGCCTCATGGGCTGCCAGCTCGGCCCCGTCTGCCCCGATCACCCGCAGGCCGGTGCCGTCGGCCACCACGGTGACGTCCCCGAACACCACCCTCGACCCCTGCTCCAGGGCCTCCAGGGCCGCATCCTTGGCGAACGCCACGACGACTCCGTCTCCCAGCTCGACGCCGACCACCAGCTCCTGGACCGGCAGCCGAGGATCCACATCCCCCACCGGGAAGATCGGGCCGGCGTCGTCCCGGCCCCCGAGCGGGTCGAGGCGATAGACGAAACCGATCCCGCCGTCTTCGGCGACGATCGTGGTGGCGGGGTTGGCTTCCTTCCAGGCGCCCCAGGTAGAGGCGACGACCGTGACCTGCTCGAGTCGGATGCCGGCCTCCCGGAGCGGCCCGGTCACCGCCTCGCCGGTGAACGTGTCGAACACGGACCTGCTGACGAGGTCGTACATGACCTTGTTCGACCGTGACAACAGGCCGGACGTGCGCAGCACGGGAGTTTCCACACCCTCGGGCACCGAGTCCGTGAGATATGCCTGCGCCGACCCGCACAGGGTGCAATACGGGATGCCGACGCGACGCCCGCCGATGGTGTCGTTGATCATCTCGTGCGTTTCCATCTGGTGCTTCGGATACGCCCGGGACTCGCCGTTGATCGTGACACCGAAGACGATGGCGTCGTCGTCGTACCAGGCGCCCCCGGCGGCGTCCGTCACGGCCGGGTCGTCGAGCGCCGGAATGCACCCGCGCGGGCAGCCGTCCTTGACACCCAGCGGCCGATCGTCGATGAACACGCCACCCCAGCTCACCAGGCGCCAGTCGATCGTCGCCTCCGGATCGGCGAAGAACGGCGCCCATCCTTCCTCGATCAGGGTGAAGAGGCGGGCCTTGTAGTCGACGTAGTCCGGCAGGGCCGGGAGATCCCAGGCGATGAGGTAGTCGAGTGATCCCTTCCACTGACTGCCGAACTCGTCGAGAGGCGGCGCCACGCCGGTGACGGTCTGGAAGGCACTGACGGCGGCTTCAGCCTGCGCGCCGCCCGGCCTCGTGAAGCGCAGGATGTCGGTGTAGATCCAGGCGGTGCGCGGGTCCTGGTGCGCGGCTGAGGCCAGGATGGCGTCGGCGTCGATGATCCCGTCGCTCTCCATCAGCCCGAAGAGCACTTCCAGATCGGCGGTCAGCTCCGCGCCGGCCGGGCCGGTCGGGACGTCGGGCGCCTCGGGGATCTCGAAGCCTTCGCTCGTGAACAACCCGGTGCCCGGCACCGTCGTGCCCGTGGAGGCGGTCGACGCCCCGGTCGTGGTCGACGTTGTCGCCGTGGTGGTCGACGACGAGGTGCTCGAGGGAGCGTCCGTCGTCGCGGACGGCAAACCCCCCTGCGAACCGCAGGCGGTCACAACCAGGGCGAATGAAACGAACGCGATGCGCATGCAAGGACGGTACCGACGACGTCCGTCTACTCGCCCCGCGGACGGTGAACACCCGAGAAACTCGCGGTACTCAGTACTCAGTACTCAATACAGCTGCGAGCGCAGCGAGCAGCTAGACGAACGGGTCGTCCGTTCCCATCTCCGTGCCGCAGAACTGGCACACCGACAGCCCGTGGCCCACCTTCGCCTGGCATCCGGGGCACGTGCGCGGTAGAGGGGTCCGCTTCCCGTCCTCGGTGCCGTCGGCGGCGTCCAGTTCCTGGATCTTGGCCAGCAGGTCGTCCTGCGTGCGGCCGTCCTCCTCCAGCAGAGCCCACATGGCCTGGACCACGAGGGTGAGCCGGTCGACGCGATCGACGAGATCCTCGGTGCGGTTCACCGAGCTGCGGGCCTGGAACTGGGCGGCGGACGCCGCCAGCCCGGCGGCGCGGGAGGCCCCTCGCGAGCCGAGCACGTAGCCGGCGATGAAGTTCATGGCCATGAGACGAGCCTATGGCATGCGCAGTCGCTGTTCCAGCGTCCCTGGCGGTGACGCTGCTCGGGGCACTGAGTACCGTGCGCCCATGTCTTCCGGTCGGGCCGCTGCGGTCGTCGCCGTCGCCGGGGTCGCGGTCCTGGTGGTTGCGGCCTGCGGTCGCGTCGCCACCGCAGGTGACGATCTACGAGCGGCGCTGGCGGCGGCCGGTGTGGAGCCCTTGGTGGTGGCAGAGCAGCCGCCGGAGATGGTGACGCTCGGCGAAGCGCTCTTCTTCGATCCAGTGCTGTCCGGGAATCGCGACGTCTCATGTGCCACCTGCCACGAGCCGGCGCTGGCCACCACCGACCAGCTCTCGCTGTCCATCGGCACGGGAGGGGTCGGCCGGGCGCCTGATCGCCAGCTGGGCGACGCCTTCCTCCACGTGCCCCGCAACTCGCCCGCGCTGTTCAACCGGGGCAACGAGCTCTGGCACTCGTTCTTCTGGGATGGGCGGGTCTCGGTCGGTGCCGACGGGCTGGCGACACCGGCCGGAGACGCGATGCCTGAGGACGTGTCGCTGCAGGCAGCCCAGGCGCTGATCACCGTGGCGTCGCCGATCGAGATGCGCGGCTTCCCGGGTGACGTCGACGTACGTGGTGAGGAGAACGAACTCGCCCTGTTCGCCCCCGACGAGTGGGAGCGGATCTGGGAGGCCACGATGGCCCGGCTGCTCGACATCGAGGCGTACCGGCGGCTCCTGGAGGACGCCTTTCCAGGTCGGCAGCTCGAGGATCTCCATCTCGCCGATGCGATGGAGGCGTTGGCGGCATACCAGGCGAAGGTGTTCACCTCCCGGGGTTCGGCCTTCGATCGGTTCCTCGCTGGGGAGGACGACGCCCTCGACGAGGCTGCTCGTCGGGGAGCAGAGCTGTTCTTCGGTGACGCCGGCTGCGCTGAGTGCCACTCCGGCCCGCTGCTCACGGACCAGCGGTTCCACTCGATCGGCGCACCCCAGGTGGGCCCGGGACGCGGCAGTGTCGCTCCGCTCGATGCCGGGCGGGGGGCGGTGGATGGCAGCGGCGACATCACCTTCCGCACCCCACCGCTGCGCAACATCGCCGTCACCGGGCCCTACCTGCATGACGGTTCGTATGACGATCTCGCTGCGGTCGTCCGCCACCATCTCGACCCGGTCGCCGCCCTTCGGGACTACGACCCGACGCACCTGCGCTCCGACGTCGAGATCGGGCACCTCACCGACGTGCAAGAGCAACTCGCAGCGACGGTCTCTCCCAAGCTGGCCGTCCAGACGCTCACCGACGAGGACATCCAGGCGCTGGTGGCCTTCCTGGAATCGCTCACCGATCCGGCGCTCGCCGAGCTCGGGTCGCTCGTACCGTCGGAGGTCCCGTCAGGCTTGCCTGTCTACCCGGGCGGTTGACTCGGCTCGACACCGAGGATCGCCAGCGCCTCGGTCACCGCCTCCATCGGAAGGCCCACCACGTTGCTGTGAGATCCGTCGAGCCGCTCGACGAACTCGGCCGCACCGCCCTGGATCGCATAGGCGCCGGCCTTGTCGAGAGGCTCCCCACCGCCCACGTAGTCGAGGATCTCGTCCTCGAGGAGCCTTCGGAAGCCGACGTGGGTGGTCTCGACACCGCTGGCAGCCGTCGCGCCACCGGCGCGCACCACCCAGCCGGTCATGACCTGGTGGGTGGACCCGGAGAGGCGGGTGAGCATGGCGACCGCCTCCGCAGCATCGGTCGGCTTGCCGAGGATGTCCTGGCCGAGGACCACCACGGTGTCGGCGGCCAGCACGACAGCCGACGAAGGGACGGTGGCGGCTTTGGCGTGTGCCAAGCGGAGCACCAAGGCGGCCGGTGACTCTCCCGGTCTCGGTGACTCGTCGACATCGGGCGCGGCGATCTCGAATCGGTAGCCCGCTGCACGGAGCAGGCGGTGCCGTCGGGGGCTGCCGCTCGCCACCACCAGACTGCTCACCCGATCACGACCTCGCCTGCTCGCATGACGAAGCGCGGCTTCAGCAGCGCTGAGAGATCGTCCCGCGGATCGGCATCCACCACCACGACGTCGGCCGGATGACCGGGACGCAGGCCGGCCGGGAAGCCCAGATATCGGTGAGCCGTCGACGTGACGGCCGCCAGCGCCTGCCCGGCGCCGAGCCCGTAGTCGACGAGCCGCAAGGCCTCGCGCGCGACCTGACCGTGCGGAAGGTGGAGGTCGGTCCCCGCCAGCACCTGGACGCCGGCTTCGGGTGCGAGAGCCAGCAGCGAGCGGACGTTGGCCAGGCCGCGATCGAAGAGGGCACGGCCCGACGATCCCTCCTTGAGGTCGTCCCGGATGCCTTCCATCGCCGCCACGGTCGGCACCCAGGCGCCGCCGCGGGCGCCGAGCGCTTGCACGTCGTCCTCGGTGAGGAAGAGGCCGTGCTCGATGGAGTCGACGCCGGCCGCCACCGCCATCGAAGGTGTCTCGGGGGCTGCCGTGTGGATGGCCACCCGCAGGTCGAGCGCGTGCGCAGCCTCGACGATGGCCTCGAGAGCCGGCAGGTCGAAGTTGGGCAGCGCCCCGCGGCCCTTGCGCGGCCAGTCGCCGATCAGCTTGAGCCACCGGGCGGGAGCCGGTGAGACCTCCGGGATCCACGAGGCCGGATCGCTCCCGGGATCGACCACCCGCCCGAAGCCCTCGTAGTAGCCCTCCTCCACCGACACGACGGTCCCTGCAGCCGTCATCTCTGGCCGGGCGGTGACGGGCAGCGTCAGCGCCGAGAGCCCCGTCAGGTCGCGGGCCCCCTTGTCGGCGATCGCCAGCACGCCGCCCTCCAGGTGCAGCCGTGCGTGGCGGGCGATGGCCTCCTCGACGTCGGGCAAGCCCTCCACCATGGTCTCGACGTCGGCGCCCGTGAGGTGGCTGTGGGCGTCCACCAGTCCTGGCAAGGCATACCCGTGACGAAGGTCGAGCCACTCCTCGACGTGCTCGCTGGGCTCGACGAATCGGCCCTGAGCCACGGCCAGCTCGAACAGGCGGCCGTCGAGATCGCGCAGGCGCACACCTCGCATCAGAGGGACAACAGCTCCCGATACTCGTCCAGCAGGGGGATGACGACGTCGGCCGGCGCCGGCGGGACGAGCAGCAGGACCCGCTCGAAGCCGAGCGATTTCCAGCGAGGCCACGGTGTCGGATCGGGGTCGGCCCCCCACACCGTCAGCTGGAACGATGCGGGATCCCGCCCCGCCGCCTCGAGGGCCTGGTGGAGTTGCGAGAGGGTTCCCTCGATGTCCGAGCGACCCACGATCGGCATCCACCCGTCACAGAACTCGGCCATCGCCGCGAACGTCTTCGGTCCCGCCGCGCCACCCAGCACCACGGGAGGGTGCGGCTCCTGCACCGGTTTCGGCCACGCCCAGCTCGGCTCGAGCGTCACAAAGTCGCCGTCGAACGATGCCTCCTCCTGCGTCCACAGCGCCTTCATCACGGCGACCTTCTCCGCCAGCAGCCGGCGGCGTTCCCCGTACGCCACCCCGTGCTGGCGCATCTCCTCCTTGTTCCATCCGTACCCGACACCGACCTCGACCCTCCCGCCCGAGAGGACGTCGAGGGTCGCCACTTGCTTGGCCGTCCAGATCGGATCGCGCTGGGCGACCAGCGCTATCCCCGACCCGAGGCGGAGCCGGTCGGTCCTGGCGGCGATGGCGCCGAGGGCCACGAAGATGTCGAAGGTTCTGGCGTAGTACTCCGGCAGCGGCGGAGCCCCCTCCCGGCCGCCCCACGGTGTCTCCCGCGAGACGGGGATGTGGCTGTGCTCGGGGAGCCACAGCGATTCGAAGCCTCGTTCCTCGAGCGCTTCGCCCAGCTGCACGGGATCCATCGACTGATCGGTCACGAACATGCAGACGCCGACCTTCACCGCACCGCTCCTCCCCGGGACCGGGCGAGGCTAGCGACCAGGCTCCGGCGGCCGGTCCGCGTACGATGCCGCATGGACGACGCTTCCGAGATCGGGGTCGGCCCGCATCCGCATCCGTGGCCCGACGACGACCGGCTGGACCCCGCGCTGCTGGCCGAGGGCGATCGCCGCAACGTGGTCGACCGGTACCGCTACTGGTCGAACGAGGCCATCGTCGCCGATCTCGATCAGCGCCGGCACCCTTTCCACGTGGCCATCGAGAACTGGCAGCACGACTTCAACATCGGGACGGTGGTGCGTAATGCCAACGCCTTCCTCGCCTCCGCCGTGCACATCATCGGCAAGCGCCGCTGGAATCGGCGCGGGGCGATGGTCACCGACCGCTACCAGCACATCCGTCACCACGCCACGGTGGGGGCGTTCATGGCCGAGGTCGAAGCCGCCGGCCTGGTCGTGGTGGGTATCGACAACCTGCCCGGCAGCGTGCCGCTCGAGACGACCCGGCTCCCCGAGCGTTCGGTGCTGGTCTTCGGCCAGGAGGGCCCCGGGCTCTCTCGAGAGGTGCGGGCCGCTGCGGGCCTCGTGTGCTCGATCAGCCAGTTCGGGAGCACCCGGTCGATCAACGCCGGTGTCGCCTCGGGTATCGCCATGCACGCCTGGATCAGGCAACATGTGATCGACGACCCGACATGATCGTCCGACCGGCTCGCAGAGTTTCTCGGCCGTTCAGGAACATGTGCGGGGGGCGGAGGTTGACTCCGACGAGATCACGAAAGGGCTGACATGTTCGGTACCCGCAACAAGACGGAGCTTCCCACCGAGGACACGGCGCTTCCCGGCCGCAGCGAGCCGATCGTCACGCCGCGTGCCCACTTCGTCAACGGCAACCCGATTGCGCCACCGTTCCCCGATGGCATCGAGGTGGCCTACTTCGGCATGGGGTGCTTCTGGGGCGCCGAGCGCGTGTTCTGGCAGCTGCCGGGTGTGTACACGACCGCGGTCGGATACGGCGGCGGGATCACCCCCCATCCGACCTACGAAGAGGTGTGCTCCGGCAGGACCGGTCACACCGAGCTGGTGATGGTCGCCTACGACCCGAAGGAGATCTCGTTCGAGGCACTCGTGCAGGCGTTCTGGGAGGGTCACGACCCGACCCAGGGGATGCGTCAGGGGAACGATCGCGGCACCCAGTACCGCTCGGCCCTCTACACGACGAGCGATGCCCAGGTCGCCACGGCTGAGGCCAGCAAGGCGATGTACGAACCACGCCTCGCCGAGGCCGGATACGGCTCCATCACCACCGAGATCCGCCCGGCCGGGCCGTTCTACTGGGCGGAGGACTATCACCAGCAGTACCTGGCGAAGAACCCGAACGGCTATTGCGGCATCGGCGGGACCGGCGTGTCCTGTCCGGTGCCGGCGCTCGGCTGAGCGCAGGCCATCTGTGGCCCGGTTCAAGAGACCTCAAGCACCCCATGGGGCCTGCCGACCTCTATAGGTGAAGCCACGAATGCTCACCGCGGTGGGCTCATGGTCGGTCGGAGCAGTCCGATCCGGGTCAAGGGGGCGTGTCGCCGCACGACGGCGACCGGAGACGAGGTCAAGCGGACGTGGGTGCGCAGGAGTTCGAGAGCAAGCGAGTGCTGGTCGTCGATGACCAGCAGTCCATCGCCATGCTCATCAGCCGCTGTCTCGAGTCGATCGGCTGTGACGTCGTGGCCGCCTACGACGGCGACGAGGCATTGCAGCTGGGGCTGGAACAGGACTTCGACCTGGTGCTCCTCGACCAGTGGCTGCCCGGTCTGCTCGGCGTCGAGGTGCTCGAGGCGTGGAAGGACGCCGGCCGTCCGTTCCCCGTGATCCTCGTCTCGGCGCTCTCGGATCAGAACGCCATCGTCCAGAGTCTCGATCTCGGCGCCGTCGACTTCATCCGCAAGCCGTTCGACGTCCAGGAGCTGATCGCCCGGGTGAAGATCCACCTGAGCCGTGCCGGTCAGTGATCTCTCGTGGATCCGACCCTCACCCGAATCCTCATCCTGCTCGGGGTCACCACCGCCATCACCGCCGGCATGCTCATCGCCTACTCGTGGGCCCGCACCCAACGCGCCGCCTTCGACGACTTCCGCCGAGCTGCCTATCTCTCCGCCCTCGGTGACATCGCCACCCGGGCGGGGTACCCCCCTCAACTCGTCCGGGGGTGGGCGCGAGATCGGATCTTCCGACAGACCCTCGTCGAATACCTGACGTTTCTCACCGGCACCGAGCGGGAGAACCTGCTCAAGGCGGCTCAGGAGCTCGACATCATCGATCACTACGTGTCCGCCCTGGCCAAGGCGAGGACCAGGCGGGCCCGGGTGGCGGCCGCCGAGGCACTCGGCGACCTGGCCGACGGCACGGCAGTCGGTGTGTTGTTGGGGGGCCTCCGCGACCGCATCCCCGAAGTGCGCGTCCAGTCGGCCCACGCCCTGGCCGCCATCGGCGACCCGCTCACGGTCGGCGCGCTGCTCGACGCCCTCGCCGAGGAACGGGAGCTGTGGGTGGCGGAGCGACTGGCCGACGCGCTCATCGCCTTCGACAAGGCGGCCGTCCTCGATGCGTCGTTGCGGCTCGAGTACATGCGATGGGAGGGGCCGGCGCCGCCGCTGTGGGCTCCCCTCGTCACCAAGGCGCTCGGGACGATCGGCGACGTCCGTGCTCAGCCCGCCCTGGTGCGCACCCTCGGGGCGCCGAGCGTCGAGTTGCGAGCCCTGGCCGCTGAGGGGCTCGGAACGGCCGGAACCCCCGATGCCGTGCCGATCCTCATCGGCGTGCTCCAGGACGAGTCACCGACGGTTCGCGTCGCCGCGGCCCAGGCGCTCGGCCGGCAGCTCGACCCCAGGTCGCTCGAGCCGCTCCTTCGGGCGCTCGACGATGCCAACCGCCAGGTCCGCCGGGCTGCCGTGAGCGCCATCGGCTCCCTGCCTGAAGGCCCGGAGGTGCTGATCGAGGCGCTCTCCACGGCCGACGACCGGGCGTTGGAGGCCATCCAGGACCACCTCCTGGCCAGCGGCATGTACCGACGGGCCATCGTGAAGCTCCGCTCGGGGACCTCGACGGATCGAGACCACACGATCATCGACTCGCTCATGACCTCCGGTCGCCTCGAACCCATCGAGACCCCGCTGCTCGACGAGGTGGCCCGCTGACCTGGTTCGAACGCCTCAACCTGGCGATCCTCGTCCTGTTCATCGTCACCCAGTCGCACATCACGGCGCTGGCCCTGCTCTCCTGGCAATCCTTGCGCCGCTACACGTTCGCCACCCAGCACGGGCGGCTGACCGGCATGCTGCGCTCCGACAGCACGCCGGGCGTCTCCATCGTCATGCCGGCCTACAACGAGGGAGCCGGGATCGTCGAGTCGGTCCGCTCGATGGCGATGCTCCACTACCCGCGATTCCAGATCGTGGTCGTCAACGACGGAAGCACCGACGACACGGTCGAGAAGATGATCGACTCGTTCCGCATGGAGGAGTCCTACACGCCGCTCGAGCGAGCGCTGCCGACGGCCCGGGTGCGGGACGTCTACGAGTCGACCCTGCCCATCCCGGTGATCCTGGTCGACAAGGAGAACGGCGGGAAGGGCGACGCCGTGAACGCCGGCATCAACGCCTCGATCTACGACCACGTGCTCGTCGCCGACGCCGACATCGTCCTCGACGAGGAAGCGGTGCTGCGAGCGATGCGTCATTTCGTCGAGGACCGTGAGCACACGGTGGCCGTCGGCGGGAACATCAGGCCGGTGAACGGCTCCCTCGTGCGGCGCGGCAAGGTCATCGAAGTGCGGCTGCCCCAGCGGCTGCTCGAACGAGCCCAGATCCTCGAGTACCTGCGGTCGTTCCTGTCCGCCCGTCCGGCGTGGTCCGACATGGGGGCGCTGGTCCTCGTGTCCGGTGCCTTCGGGGTCTTCAAGCGGCAGAGCATCATCGACGCGGGCGGTTTCGAGCTGGGCCACCTGGGTGAGGACCTGGAACTCACGATGCGACTCCACCACCACGGACGGCGCACCAAAGGACCCCACCGGGTGGTGTACGCCCACGACGCCGTGGCCTGGACAGAGGTGCCCTCCACACCCGAGGTGCTCCGAAGTCAGCGGATCCGTTGGCATCGCGGGCTGATGCAGGTGTTGTGGGAGTACAAGACCAGCCTGCTCAACCCGCGGGACGGGGCGGTCGGCATGGTCGGCTGGCCCTCGTACGTGATCTTCGAGTTCCTCTCCCCCATCATCGAGGCTCTGGGGTGGGTGATCGTCCCCCTGGCCATCGCCTTCGATGCGGTCAACCGCTCGGTGGCCGTGCCGCTCTTCCTCATCGCGGTCGCCATCGGGACGCTCAACACCCTGATGGCGCTGATGCTCGACGAGCGCTTCGGTCACTATCGCGACCACCGCATGGCGCGGGTGCTCCTGCTCGACGCCGTGCGCGAGCAGCTGGGCCCGCGGCAACGGACCGTGTGGTGGCGGATTCGGGCGATGTTCTGGCGACGGTCGGACCGCACCTGGGGTGACATGCAGCGCACCGGAGTCGGCAACCTCGCCTCCTGACGGCTGGGGCCGTACAGTGCCGCCCGTGAAGCCGTCCACTCGATCGAACATCTCGCCGTTCCACGTCATGGAGGTCATGCGGGCCGCCGCGGAACGGGAGGCGGAGGGAGCCGACGTGCTCCACCTGGAGGTCGGCCAGCCGTCCACCCCGGCCCCTTCAGGCGCCCGCCAAGCCGTGGCGGCTGCGCTCGAACGCGATCGGATGGGCTACAGCGACGCCCGAGGGCGGCCCTCGCTGCGGGAGGCGATCGCCGGGCACTACGCCGACCAGCATGCCGTCGTGGTCGACACCGATCGGATCGTCGCCACCGTCGGGGCGTCAGGTGGCTGCATCCTCGCCTTCCTGGCGTGCTTCGACGCCGGCGATCGCGTCGCCGTCACCGAGCCCGGGTATCCCTGCTACCGCAACATGTTGGAGGCGTTCGACATCGAGGCGGTCGGCATCCCGCTCGAACCCGAGCACGGATACCGGCTGACGCCGAGCCTGCTCGATGCCGCCGGCCCTCTGGCGGGGCTGGTGCTGGCGAGCCCGGCCAACCCGACGGGCACCGCCATGGATGCGGAAGGTCTCGAGGCGATCCACAGCTGGTGCGCGACGAACGGCACCCGACTGATCGCCGACGAGATCTACCACGGCATCTCGTACGGCTCGCCACTCCCGACCGCGACCGGATTCGAGGACACGGTGGTCGTCCAGAGTTTCTCAAAATACTTCTCCATGACCGGCTGGCGGATCGGGTGGCTCGTGCTGCCCGAACACCTGGTCGACCCGGTGACCCGCCTCGCCCAGAACCTCTTCATCAGCCCGCCGGCGGTGGCCCAGGTGGCCGCTGAGGCGGCGTTCGCCTGCCGGCCCGAACTGGACGCCAACGTTCGGCGCTACGCCGAGAACCGCCGGGTCCTCATCGATGGGCTGCGGGCGATGGGGCTGGATCGTTTCGCGCCTCCCGACGGGGCGTTCTACGTGTACGCCGACGTCTCCGATCTGACCGGCGACAGCCAGGAGCTCTGTGCCCGGTGGTTGAGCGAGGCCGGCGTGGCCGTGACCCCAGGTATCGACTTCGACCCGGACCGTGGTCACCGGACGGTGCGCTTCTCCTACTCGGAGTCCACCGAAGACATCGCCGAGGCCGTCGCCCGACTGGCCGCCTGGGTCGAGCAGGAACACGATCGATCGACCGGAGGTTGACCCTGACATGCCCGATCTGACCGCCCTGCTCCACGAGCCCGACACGACGATCGCCCTCGTGGGGGCGACCGACAATCGGTCCAAGTACGGCTCGATCATCTTCCAGGACCTCACGGCCAAAGGGTTCACCGTCTTCCCGGTCAACCGTCACCGGGCCACCGTCCACGGCCAGAAGGCCTACGCGTCGCTGGCGGATCTGCCGGAGGCGCCGACCATCGTCAACATCGTGGTGCCACCCCACGAGACGCTGACGGTCCTCGAGGAGGCGCGTCGACTCGGCTATCTCAACGTGTGGGTGCAGCCGGGCGCGGACAACGCCGCCGTGCACGAGTACGTCGCCCAGCACGGATTCGAAGCGCTGGTCGGGCCGTGCATCATGGTGCGGAGCCGCATCCGGGCTTGAGCGGTCAACCGACCTCGCCTGGAGCGTTGGGGAGGTCGTCGGGCATCAGTGGATTCGGCCGGATGTCGAGGTAGTGGCGGATGGTGGGGGCGTCGCACGCCTCACACAGATGCACGATGCGGCTCCCGACGACGGACAGCTGCGTGCCCCGTCCCTTCTCGACGATGGCCGCCACTGCCGAGAACAGATCTCGGCCACCGCACCGGTTGCACTGCGGTTCTGCCGCTCGGGACCACTCGAATCCACACGCCTCGCAGACGACGTCGATCTCGGCGTCCCGGCGCTCTCCGCGCAGACGCTCGTCCTCGCCGCACGTCGGGCACGCCAGCATCAGCGGAGGAGGAAACCGTCGCCCAGCGGGTCGCCCTCCTCGACGACGAACTCGGCCGACCCCGTGTAGAACGACTCGCCCCCCACCTCGACGGTGACCCGCCCATCTCGAGCGTCGATGATCGACCCGGTCATCCGGCTGCCCGTCAGGCTCTCGAACACCCTGATCTCGCCCTCTTCCACGGTCCCTCGCTCGTGGGCGACCGCCATCCGGGCCGTGACGCCTGATCCAGTCGGGCTGCGGTCGACCTGGGCGTCGGCGAAGACACAGACGTTGGCGCTCGGACGCCCGTCGTCGCGGCCGTCGGTCAGGATCGCCCCGTAGAGGAATCCCAGGTCGCGATGGCTCTCGTGGCGGAGCGCCCGGTCGTGCCTGGCCGCTCCGCTGAGGGCGGAAGCCGCTTCCACCAGGCGAGCGACCGCCGAGGTCCGCACGTCGAGCCCGAACTGGCCGGCGTCGGCGATGGCGTAGAACGCACCGCCATAGCCGAGGTCGTACTGCACGGGTCCGAACCCATCGAGATCGACCGAGCGGTCGAGCGCCGCCGCAAACGCGTCCACCGACTCGAACCACACCTTGCCAGGGCCATCGTCGCCGACCTCGACCCGCACCCGTACCGGGCCGCACGGGCATTGGATGACGAGACGGGTCTCCGGACGGACGGCTGCCACGATCCCGCGATCAACGGCGTATCGCCCCAGCGCCAGGGTCGCGTGACCGCACATCGTCGAGTAACCCTCGTTGTGCATGAACAGCACGGCCATGTCGGCTTCGGCCAGATCGGGCTCGACTGGGATGACGCCGTACATGTCGTAGTGGCCGCGCGGCTCGAACATGAGCAGGCGTCGGAGGTGGTCGAGGTGCTCCCTGGCGTAGCGCCGCTTGTCGAGGATCGTGTCTCCGAGGACCGGCGGGTAGCCGGACTCGACGATCCGCACCGGTTCGCCGCCCGTGTGCATCTCGGTCGTCCGGATGCGGGACGTCGTCGTACGGGGGGTGACGCTGCTCACGGGGCGATCGTACGCGGTCTGACCTCTCCGGCGGCAGCGGTAACCTGGGTGCTCCGGAGGTGCACATGGGCTTCAGAACCGATCAGATCCACGCCGGGGTCACTCCCGACCCGACCACCGGCGGCATTCTCACCCCCATTCATCAGACCACCACGTTCGTCCAGCCCTCGGTCGACGACTACATGGCCAAGGGCTTCTCGTACTCCCGCTCCGGCAACCCCACGGTGCAGGCGCTCCAGGACAAGCTGGCCGTGCTCGAGGGCGGCGCCGCCGCCCTGGCGTTCGCCACCGGCATGGCGGCGACCAACGCGGTCTTCATGGCGATGCTCAACGCCGGCGATCATGTCGTCATCAGCGATGTCGCCTACGGCGGGACCTACCGGCTGGCCACCCAGGTGTACACCCGGTTCGGCGTCGAGGTCTCCTTCGCCGACACGGCGGACCTCGATGCGGTTGCTGCCTCGATCCGCGAGAACACCAGGCTTGTCTTCACCGAGACACCGGCGAACCCGACGCTCAAGTACACCGACCTCGCGGGCGTGTCCGAGATCGCCCGATCCCACGGGATCCCTCATTGCGTCGACAACACCTTCCTGACCCCGTACTACCAGCGCCCGTTCGAGCATGGTGCCGACCTGATCGTGCACTCGACGACGAAGTACTTCGACGGCCACAACGCCACCGTCGGTGGTGCGGTGGTCTGCTCGACGGACGAGCTGACCGAGCGAGTCGGCTTCATCCAGAACTCGACCGGCACGATCATGTCGCCGATGGTCGCCTGGCTCACCATGCAGGGCATGAAGACGCTCAGTGAGCGCATGGATCGCCAGTCGGCCAATGCCCTGGCGATCGCCGAGTACCTCGAGGCGCACCCCAAGGTGCTCGAGGTCGCCTACCCGGGCCTCTCCTCGTTCCCGCAGCACGATCTGGCCGTCAAGCAGGCCACCGGTTTCGGTGCCATGGCCTGGTTCGAGGTCGAGGGGGGCGTCGAGGCCGGCAAGCGTCTGATGGACGCGCTGCGGGTGTGGACGCTGGCCGAGAATCTGGGGTCGGTCGAATCACTCGTGACCCATCCCGTGACGATGACCCACGCCGCCATGGAGAAGGCAGAGCGCGAGCGGGTCGGCATCACGGACGGGCTCGTCCGGCTCTCGGTCGGGCTGGAGGACGTCGAGGACCTGATCGCCGACCTGGACCAGGGGCTGGCTTCGCTCTGAGCGGAATGCGTCGCCGGGCGGCAGGGTTGAGCCACTCAGGAGGTGCTCCCCATGGCTGACCGAGTCCGCATCGAACCGACCCAGAAGCGCGTCCGCGCCTACCTGGGAGGAACGGCAGTGGCCGACTCCACCCGGGTCCGGCTCGTCTGGGAGAAGCCGTACTACCCGACCTACTACTTCCCAGTCGATGACGTCCGCATGGACCTGCTGGCCGCCAACGGCGAGACCGTTCGCTCCCCCAGCCGGGGCGACGGCCACCTGCACGACGTCAAGGTCGACGGACACGAGGCGATCGGCGCCGCCCGCACGCATCCCGATTCGCCGGTGGAGGAGCTTCGATCGCTCGTCACCTTCGACTGGCAGGCGATGAGCTCGTGGTTCGAGGAGGACGAGCAGGTCTACGTGCACGCCCGCGATCCGTACTCGCGAGTGGACATCGTGCCGAGCAGGCGCAGGGTCCGCGTGGAGGTCGACGGTGTGACGGTGGCGGACTCGACCGCCGCCCGCTTCCTCTTCGAGACCGGGTTGCCGGCTCGCTACTACCTCCCCAAGACCGATGTGCGCATGGAGTACCTCACCCCGACCGATCTCGAGACCGAGTGCCCCTACAAGGGCACCGCCCGGTACTACTCGGTGGACGTCGGCCATGGCACCCATGAGAACCTGGTCTGGTGGTACCCGTTCCCGACGCTCGAGAGTGCCGCCATCGCCGGCCTGGTGTGCTTCTACAACGAGAAGGTGGACCTCTTCCTCGATGAAGAGCCGGTCGAGCGGCCCACGACGCACTTCGGCTGAACCAGGCCCGGGCCGGTGTCAGCCAGGGCCTGGGATAGCATTGGGTCATGGCTGATTACGTCGCCCCGCTGCCCGACATCAAGTTCGCCCTCGAGCACATCGCCGGCATCGGCGAGCTCGCCCGTCTCAACGGGTACGCCCACGCCGAACGGGACATGGTGTTCTCGGTGCTCGACGAGGGCGCCCGATTCGTCCAGGACCTCGTGGCGCCGCTCAATCGGGTCGGCGACGAGGAAGGATCACGGGTCGAAGGCACGACCGTCGTGACCCCCAGCGGCTTCAAGGAGGCCTACCGGGCCTACGTGGAGGCAGGGTGGGGCGGCATCGACTTCCCTGCCGAGTGGGGCGGCCACGAGATGCCCAAAGTCGTCGGCATGGCGTTCGAGGAGATGCTCACCGCCGCCAACTTCTCCTTCAGCCTCTGCCCACTGCTGACGTTCGGAGCCATCGACGCCCTGGTCGCCCACGGCACCGACGAGCAGAAGGCCACCTACCTCCCCAAGCTCATCTCCGGGGAGTGGTCGGCGACGATGAACCTGACCGAGCCCCACGCCGGGTCGGACGTCGGGGCCTTGTCGAGCAAGGCCGTTCGCCAGGATGACGGCACCTACCGCATCACCGGCACCAAGATCTTCATCACCTACGGCGAGCACGACCTCTCCGACAACATCATCCACCTGGTGCTGGCCCGCACCCCCGACGCGCCGCCGGGGACGAAGGGGATCTCGATGTTCATCGTCCCCAAGTTCCTGCCAGAGGCCAACGGCGAGCCGGGTGCTCGCAACGACCTCAAGGTGCTGTCGGTCGAGCACAAGCTCGGGATTCACGCCTCCCCTACCTGCGTGATGTCCTTCGGTGAGGACGACGGCGGCGCCGTCGGATGGATCCTCGGTGAGGAGCATCACGGCATGCGCAACATGTTCACGATGATGAACGCCGCCCGCATCTCGGTCGGGTTGGAGGGCATGGCGATTGCGGAACGGGCCTACCAACAGGCGGCGGAGTACGCCCGCGAGCGGCGCCAAGGCAGGGCCGTCGGCGCCGACGAGCCATCGCTCATCGTCGAGCACCCCGACGTCCGGCGGATGCTGATGACGATGCGGGCCAACGTCGAGGCCATGCGGGCGCTCCTCTACCGGACCGCCATGCACGAGGATCACGCCGCCTATGCCGAACGCCGCGAGGACCGGGCCTGGCACGAGCAGTCGGTGGCGCTGCTGACCCCGATCGTGAAGACCTGGTGCACGGATCTCGGCGTGCAGATGGCGTCGCTGGGCGTCCAGGTGCACGGTGGGATGGGATTCGTCGAGGAGACCGGCGCCGCCCAGCACCTGCGGGACGCCCGGATCGCACCCATCTACGAGGGCACCAACGGCATCCAGGCGATCGACCTCGTCATGCGCAAGCTGGGAATGGATGAGGGGCGGTTCGTCGATGCGTTCCTCGACGAGATGGAGAAGACCGCCGGGCGGCTCAGCGAAGCCGGCCATCTGGAGCCGGCGGCCCGGCTCGGCGAAGGTGTGTCGGCCCTGCGCGACGTCACCGC
>JBPEXB010000531.1:0-5015 GCA_052032125.1 Acidimicrobiia bacterium | reverse complement strand
GGTTGCAGCGAGTCGGTGAACCGCTCGTCGGGGAACGGCAGCTCGAGCACGCTCAGGAGGACGATGATCGCCACCATGGCCACCGGGAAGACCGACAGGAACGGCACCTCGATCTCCTTGGCGCGATCCCCGTAGACGTTCAGCACCACGTACCCGAGCGGGGCGAGCCCGAGAGCGATGAGGAAGACCACCCAGCGGACGCCGCTCCACGAACTCGGAAGGTCGAGGTCGGGTAGCAGTGGCAGGCCGATGGTCGAGGCGTCGGCGGCGGCGTGCAGGATCGTCACCAGCAGCAGGAAGATGCCGGCCGACCGGGCGGCCGTTCCCAGCTTGTAGACGGAGATGCGACCCCCGGCCTCCCAGGAGGCCAGCGACCAGGCGATCAGGACCATGAAGATGCCGACGGAGATCCAGATGCGCTCCAGGTCGTCCTGCGGGAAGGCCTGGACCATCATCAGCTTGATGTTCGACGTGACGGCGCCCCAGCGTCGATCGGGATCGAAGATGTAGCCCGTGACGAACTGGAGGAAGTTGAGCGCCACCAGCGTCATCGCCACCGTCAAGAAGCCGTTGAAGAGCCTCGCCCCGGTGGTGTCGCCACCCCACAGGTTCTCTTGCGCCCAGACCAGCGGTCCCTTCGGCGGTGGCTCCGGCGGCAGCTCCAGCTGCGCGAAGACCTCCTCGTGGACGATGCCGTCGTCGAGCGGGCCGTCAGGCGGTCGTTGCACGTCGCTCATCGCTCCACCAGCTGCATCTTGCGGTTGTAGTAGTTCACGATGCTCGACAGGAACAAGCTCACCATCGAGTAGAAGGCCATCCAGATCATGAACACGGCCAACGCCTGGCCCTCCTGGTTGAAGATCGTCTGGCCCACCGCCACGATCTCGGCGAAGGCGACGGCGATGCCGAGGGAGGTGTTCTTCGCCAAGTTCAGGTACTGGGAACCGAGCGGGGGCAGCACGATCCGGAAGGCCTGCGGCAGGACGACCAGCCGCAGCACTTGGGACCGCTTCAGGCCGACGGCCGACGCCGCCTCGTTCTGGCCCTTGTGCACCGCCATCACGCCCGCCCGCACGATCTCGCCGATGAAGGCGGCCGTGTACAGGACGACCCCGATCCACACGGCCAGGTACGAGGGCGTGAAGACCCGCCCGACGTCCAGGGAGTACTGAGCGAACCGGGTCGGCACGACGACCTCGGGTCGGGTGAACTGCAGCGGCGAACCGGTCGAGAAGTCGAACTTGGTGACGAGGAACTCGAAGATCGGCTCGAGCCCCCAGTTCATCTTGAACGTCAGCTCGCGTCCCAGGATGCGGGACACGGTGGCCTCACCCGGGCCGAGCAGGAAGAACAGCACCGCGGCCAAGCCGAGCACGCCGGCCAGGATCAGGCTGAAGTAGTCGTCGTCGGTCAGCTTGGCCAGGCCGGCCGGTGTGGTCCGCTCGTCGAGGTACTTGCGGATGTAGCGGTACGCCAACCATGCCCCGAGTGCCGCGAGGACGATCTGATAGATGATCACGGGCACGTTGCCGGCGATCCAGGCGAGGACCGCGAAGACCCAGCCGAGCACGCCCATGATCGGGTGGAGCAGCCAGCCGCTGAACAGGAACACCAGGAAGGTGCCGAGGCTGTAGCCGAAGGCGTGTGTCTCCCGGCCCTCCCGCTCGAGGATGCTGACCCGCCACTTGTAGACCCGCCGGGCCAGATAGGCGCCGAGGATGACCCATGCCATGTACTGCCAGCGGCCCGCTTGGGGCGTGAACCACGGTATGGCGATCCCCTTGGCCGTGGCGAAGAACCACCCGACACCCTCGGACTCCGGATCCAGGGCCCCGAGGCCGGTGACCAGTGCGCCCCAGAAGTAGATCTGGACGAGCAGCGGGATGTTGCGAATCGTCTCGATGTAGATGTTCGAGACCTTGTTGACGATCCAGTTGGACGAGAGACGGGAGATCCCGATCAGGGTGCCGAGCAGGGTGGCGGCCACGATGCCCGAGAAGGTGATCCGGAACATGTTGACCATGCCGACCGCCAGGGCCTCCAGGCCCGTGTCCGGCGAGGTGTTGAAGCCTTCGGTGACCTGGACGCCGAGTGGCTCACCGAGAAAGTCCCACGAGAACGGGAGATCGCGGGCGACGAGGTTGGAGGCGGCCTGGGTCCCGAGCAGCCAGAAGAGCCACAAGAAGAAGAACAGGAACGCGACCTGCGAGACCCACTTGACGACCGTGAGGTTGCGCCAGAACGGCGGTTTCGCCTGCTCAGCCGATGACGGCCGTTCCTCGACGGGTGCTACCACTCCGCTGCGCCTCCCTCTCTGTTGCGCCTCGGTCCGGGCAATGACCCTACCAACAACAGAGAAGGGACGCTGGTACCAGCGTCCCTTCTCTCAGCACGAATGCTGTGTCGTTGGTTTGCCTACCGAGCGGGCGGTGCGTACTGGAGACCGCCATCGGTCCACAGAGCGTTCGCCGAGCCGGCACGAGCGAAACCGAGCGGAACCAGGTTCCGGGTGTAGATCTCGTCGTAGTTGCCGACGGCGCGGATGGCGTTGGCGAAGGCGTCGGCGTCCAGGCCCATCTTGGTCTGGAGCTCGTCGTCGGTGACGCCGAGCAGACGGCCTGCCTCCGGATCCGGCGGGTTGGCGATGGCGTCGTCGATGTTGGAGGACGTGATGCCCTTCTCATCGGCGATCAGCAGCGCGTAGACCAGCCAGTTCACCACGTCAGCCCACTGGCTGTCGTTCTGCCGGTACATCGGGCCCAAGGGCTCCTTGGAGATCGGCGTCGCCGGGAAGATGACCCAGTCACCCTCGGCGATGTCACCGGACTGCACCGCGGCGGCCCGCTCACCGAAGAGCGCCGAGCCGTCCGAGGTCGCCAGGTCACACGAACCGGCCTTCAGCAGGTCGATGGCGTCGGAGACGGTCTCCACCGTGACCAGCTCGATCTCCACGCCGAGCACCCGAGCACCCTCGGTGATGTTCTTCTCGGTCGTGGTACCGGCGTTGGTGCACAGACGTGCGCCGCCGATGTCGGCCAGCGTGCTGTCGGCCGTGAAGCCGAAGGCTGACGTACCCATGACCTGCTGACCATCGAAGAAGGTCGTCGGACCGAAGTCGCCACCGATCTCGGTGTCACGGCTCTGGGTCCAGGTCGTGGTCCGGAACAGGACGTCCACACCACCGTTGGCGAGCACCGTGAAGCGCTCAGCAGCCGTGGTGCCGACGAACTCGACGGCGTTCGCGTCGCCGAAGATCGCCGCGGCCAGGGCCCGGCAGTAGTCCGCATCGAATCCATTGAACGAGCCGTCATCCTGCGGCTCGGCGAAGCCGACCGCCACGGTCGAAACACCACAACGGAGCGAACCGCGGTCACGCACGGCCTGCAGGGTGCCACCGTCAGTGCCCTGCGCGGCGTCGGTGCCCTGCGTCGCTTCCGTCTCTTGAGTTCCCTCCGTGGCAACCGTGGTGTCGTCGGCCTCGTCGCCGCCGCCACAGGCAACGGCCACCATGGCCAGGACGAGCACCAGTGCCCATACTCGCTTCATATCGAGTCTCTCCTCTCAACGTTGGCGGGACAGGGCCCGCCACAACGGTGCAACGCTAGACCGATGCCCTCCGCGGGAGCAACTGGTGACGGCCACGTTCCGTGGCCGAAGTACCGAGTATTGAGGACTGAGTACTGAGTACTCGCCACCGGATACCGACTGACCGAGAGGGGCGCCTGACCTCTTGACGGCAGGCCTCCCTGACGGAGAGACTCGGCTCGACCAGACAGGAGGGGACGATGGGGTTCGTGCCACCGAAACGCAGCTGGATGCGCTTCATCAGGAGGGGTTTCGACCAGGCGGAGGCCGCAGGTCACGGCTACGTCGGGCCGGAGCACCTCCTCGCCGCGATCCTGTGCCCTGCTGAACCGACGCCGGCGTCGAACGTCCTCGAATCCCTCGGGCTGTCCCATGCGGATTACCTCGAACGGCTCCGCAGCCGCCGCAGCCTGTCCCGCGAGCAGTCTGACCGAGGCACGCGCATGAATCCGGCGGCGTACGTGATGCTGGGTCGAGCGGAGGGTATGGCGACGGCCTTCGGTGCTGAGCGAGTCGAGGATCATCACGTGCTCCTCGCGCTCGCGTATGACCCCATGTGCGAGGCGAGCGAGTTCGCCGGCTACGAGAACGCCAGCGGCCCGGCGATCGTGCGCGCGCTCGAGGAACGAGACATCGAGGTGCCAAAGGTACCGCCGCCCCCGCCACGCTCGATCACACCGTTCGGACCGTCGATCTACTACGACCGCGCGCACCATGATGTGGTGTCCGCCCGTGTCCGGGAGGCAACGGCGAACCGAGAGGCGGTCTGGGGCTGGCAAGCCTCGCAGTGGCGCCCACACCAGAACCGCATCGACGGAGAGGCACGGCTCCGACTGGCTCAGCTCTTGGAACGCGCCTTCCCAGACATCCCGTTCGAGCAGGTCGATCCCAAGGTCGCCTTCGAGCACGAATACGAAGCGCTCCACCAGGGGAAAGCGACGCCTTCATGACCGCCCTCACACCGGCTCCAACCCAGAGGCCGCGGTACTCAGTACCGAGTACTCAGTACCAGAGGCCGGCACATCCGGCCGACTCCGGACTGACGCCATGAACGCTCGTTGGAACGGCCTCGGCGTCGATCGTCTCACCAGCCGCGGGTTCGACCAGGCGAAGCTCGCCGGGCACCGCACGATGGGCAGCGAGCACCTGCTGGCAGCATTGCTGACGAAGTCGACCGACACCCGTGAGGCGCTCGAGGCCGCTGGGCTCCGACACGGTCCCGTGCTGGAGGTCCTGAGGAGCCGTCACCGCGTGGCGCACCTCGACGACGAATCGATCCACATGGGACCGACCGCCCACGAGGCATTGGCGTTCGCCAGCGGACTCGCACTCGCTTTGGGTGCAGACCGTGTCGACGACGGCCACCTGCTCCATGGCGTCCTGTTCGTGGACAGCACGCCGGTGGCGCAGGTGATGCAACAACTCGACCT
>JBPEXB010000530.1:0-4170 GCA_052032125.1 Acidimicrobiia bacterium | reverse complement strand
GCCGGACTGATCGGTGCCTTCCTGGCCGTGCCGGTGCTGGCGGTGTCCACCGCCATGATCAAGGAGTGGCGGGAGCGGGCACCCGAGCCGCAGGAGGGTTCGGAGGAGGCCGCAGAGGGGGCGGCGGTCGAGGTCACACTGGATTCCTCTCCCGGGCCCATCACCGCTCGCGCCGAGGTCGTCGGCTCCACCAGCGACGACGGCTGAACCTGGCTCGATTCGTCGATCGCCGAGTCCGCCACCGGAGCTCCATCACACCAGGCGCCGAGGGATCGCCTCCGTCCAGGACCGCTCGAACACGCGCTCATCGCCCCGCCACGCCTCGAGGCTGCTGGTGACATGGAACAGGTCGCGGTCAGAAGACATCCGGCCCTCGGCCTCCACCCGCACCGCCTCGTCGGCCCAACGCAGGCTGATCGACCGGGTCGATCGCACCACCGCCGACTGCGGATCGTCGGCGCCGATGGTGAACTCATCCACAGTGGCGCGACCGAGCCTGGTGTCATGCCGGTCGACCACCGATTCACCAGCGCCCGATCGATGGCGTCGACGCACCGTGCCGTTCTCGCGCACGATCTCGACGTCCGAGAACTCCGGGCGCACCACCCGCCGATCGGTGGCGGCGATCTCCGGTGGATCGGGGAAGCCGTCGTCCGGAACCACCTCGTCGATCACCGGCAGGCGGAGACAAGTGTGGGCCGCATCCACCGAGACGGTCGCAGCCTCGGGCGCGGGCCACGCCAGCGGCCAGTGGGACGAGGCGAGAGCGAGACGCCACCGATGGCCGGGAGCCAGCCTGTGCGCCGCCGCATCCAGGCGGATCGCGACGTCGTACCACGCACCGGCCTCGAGCGGCTGCGGTCGCTCGTGCGAGTCCCGGTGGGTCAGGTTGAGCTGACCGCGGCTGACCAGCAGCGAGGACCCGTCGGGGCCGACATCACACAGCCGGGCGGCCATGGTGGCGACCGCTCGATCCGCCGACACTCGCGCCTCGAGGATCGGGAATCCGACCAGCGCCGTCTCCTCGGTGGCGACCGGGCCGTCGAAGCACTGCGCCAACTCGTCGTCCTCTCGTTGGTCCGAAGGTCCCGTCCCCGCTTCGCCGACCGTCCACCACGACCCTCCCCACACTCCGTGATGCTGGGGCGTGGCGAGATCGATCACTCCCCGGCCGGCTGCGGGCCGAAGCTCTGAGCCGGCCGGCCACCACCGCTCGTCCGCTGCCGAGCCCGGCGCCACCGCGATCCACCGTCCCGGTCGCGGTCGGTCGTGGTCGGGAGACGGCTCCACCCGATCCTGGAGGAAGACCCGCAGCCTCGGCATCTGGGCGACCTCGTTGTCGACCCCGCGCAGCCAGTGGTCCCACCAGCGCAGGGCGACCTGCAGGAACCCGACGTTGGGACCCGGGTCCCCGAACTCGGGGTAGTTGTGCGACCACGGCCCGACGATGCCCCACGACCGGTCTGCCATGCCGTCCACCGCCAGGAGGGGAGCGTTCGAGTAGCCGTCGGCGAGCCCGGCCACGACGAGCGAGGGAACGGCCACAGCCTGGAAGTCGTCGCCGATCGAGCCGTGGGCCCAGAAGTCGTCCCGGACCTGGTGCCGCAGCCAATCGTGCACGTAGGGCGGCGTCTGCTCGAGGCGTCGCATCCACTGCGCCTGCCAGTCCTCGCCGACGATCCTGGGCGTCGGGGGCAAGGCGTTGCGGGCCAGCATCTCCGTCGCCCACGGCAGCATCTCCGACGCCAGCACGCACCCGCCCCGGTAGTGCACGTCGTCGGCGTAGCGATCGACGGTGCTGGCGACCGAGATGACGGCTTTCAGTGCGGGCGGGCGCAGCGACGCCACCTGCAGGGCGTTGAAGCCTCCCCAGGAGATTCCCCACATCCCGACGTTGCCGTCGCACCAGGGCTGGTCGGCGATCCAGGCGATGACGGCGGCGCCATCGTCCAGTTCCTGCGGGAGGTACTCGCCGAGCAGCACACCCTCGGAGTCCCCGGTACCGCGCAGATCCACCCGCACGCAGGCGTACCCATGCCCGGCCAGCCAGTCGAGCTGCGCCTGGTCACGCCAGCGGGTCACATCGTCCTTGCGGTAGGGCAGGTACTCGAGGATCGCCGGCACCGGATCCGTCCCTCGCGGCAGCCACAACCGTGCCGAGAGCATCGTCCCGTCCGCCATCGGCACCGGCGCGTGCTCGACCGTGTCGAAGGCATACGGGAACTCGGTGCGGATGGAGGTCACACCAGCAATTGTGGTAGGTCCGGTGTCGGGATCCGGTGTCCGGTGTCCGGGACCCGGGATCCGGGACCCGGGACCCGGGATCCGGGACCCGGGACCCGGGACCCGGGACCCGGGATCCGGAACTCCGCAGGCGTCACCGACGTCTCATACTCCATGCGGTTCTCACTGCGGCTTCGCCACGTCCTGGGGGCGGTCGTCGTCGGGCTTCTGATCTTCGCCGTGTGGCTGGCGATGAACCGGGACCTGCCCATCTCGACGTCCGGGTTCACGCCCTTCCGGCTGGACCAGATCGACCTGGCCGAGGTCGTCCCCGACCGTCCGGTCGACTACCTGGAGCTCCGCGAGTCCTTCGACGGTGAGGGAGGCGAGCGGGTCGCCATGTGGGGCACGCCCTGTGCCTCGGCCGCCAGTCCCGCGGCCTGCCAGCAGGAGCTGGGTGAAGTGGTCGTCGCCGCCAGCCCCTCCATCCACCTTTCCTGCGGGATCTGCCGGTCCTACGAGCTGTACGCCACGGCCGGGGACGAGGTGATGGTCGTCCGCGACCTGGCTGCGTTCCTCGGCTCGATCGACAACGCCACCGAAGCTGCTCTCGCTGCCGGCGTCGGCGCCTGGGTCAAGGAGGTCGATGGCGGCTACCACGTCATCGCGTCCCACTACACCGCCGAGTGCGACCCGATCATCGAAGTCACGACGCTGTGGAGCGTGGCTGTCGACGGCACGAGGGCTGAGCTGGACCGCCACACGACGATCGAACGAGGCGCCTGTATCTAGCTGGATCGCCCGGGGGCCAGCGCGGACACGAATCCGCCGAAGCGAAGGTCCTTCGGTTCGTCACCGAAGAATGGCCTGCACTCGGCCAGAAGCCAGCTGATGAGCTCGTCCAGTGTCAGGATCCGGTCGTTGAGGGGCACCGCGAGGTGACTCTGTGTCGTCAGGTACACGGCGAACTCCTCGACGGTCCAAGACACCGTGCGTTCGTACCGCTCAGTTGCTCGATGCCGCCACATGTTCAAGTCCTCGCCTGACCGATAGCGGCGCCCGCGAGGCGGTGGAGGGAAGCGGGTGAGGTACACGTCGCGGAACCACGCCCGAAAGGCGGGCCGGCCGAGGACGTCACCGAGGAAGTAGTCGTGGTGGACCATGAGCAATGCGCCGGTGCGAGTGATGCGATCGACCTCGGCGAGGAATCGGGTCAGCTCGAACCAATGAAGTGCCGAGCCGACCAGCACGAGATCCACGGACGAAGCCGGCAGCGGCATGCACTCGGCGAGCGCCGCCACCGACCGTTGCGATGCACGACCGACCCTCAGCATCGCCAGCGAAGCATCCATGCCGATGACGACATCAGCGACCGACGCAAGGCTCTCTGCGGTCAGGCCGGTTCCGCAGCCCACGTCGACCGCAACATCGACTCGGCGCTCCACGAGGCGGCGCAGCGCAGGAGCCAGCACGTGGCGATGATCGGGCCGCCCTCTCGCGTACCGACGGGCCGTGTCGTCATCGAGGAAGGGATTTCGCACGATCGCCATCACCGCGAGACCCTATCGCTGGTGATCACATGTCCCACCCCGGTGCCAACATGGTCGGGATGGGCACCGACGACGGCACGATCGAGGCGGTGGATTTCGAGAAGCTGCTCCTCGAGTGGGAGGGCAACCCCGACTTCGAGGGAGAACTGGTCCACCACCGCGTCGTGCCCGGGCGCGGCGCCCGATTCGAGGCACGCGACCCCCCACTTCCCGGACCGCTCGCGGCCCGTCTGGCCGAACGGGGGGTCACCGAGCTGTACCGCCACCAGGCGAGGGCGGTGCACTCGATCCGGTCCGGGAACCACACGGTGCTCGTGTCTGGCACGGCGTCGGGCAAGACGCTCTGCTATCAGATCCCGATCGCCGAGCGCATCCTCGAGCAGCCCAAGAGCACCGC
>JBPEXB010000053.1:0-2205 GCA_052032125.1 Acidimicrobiia bacterium | reverse complement strand
CTGAACATACGATGCTCTCGAACGTTCAAATCGTCTGAACAAACGACAGGGAGAGGGCGATGGGTTTCGAACCGGCGGAGGTGTTCTGGATCGAGGACGGGGAGACGTTCGAGCTGCTCGCCGACTCGACTCGCCTCGAGATCTTGGAGCTCACGATGGTTCCGCGCTCGGTCACCGAGATCGCCGAGGCCATGCGGGTGCCGCGGACCCGCCTCTACCACCACGTGCGACTCCTGGAGGAGTCGGGTCTGATCGCCGTCGCCTCGACACGCCAAGCGGGCGCCATGACCGAGAAGGTGTACCAAGCGGCTGCGCTCAGCTACCAGCCCGGCAAGGCCTTCCTGGAGTCGGCTGCGCCTCGCCAGCAGGCCGACGCGGTGCTCGCCTCGCTCTTCAACACAACCAGGGCCGACTTCCTCCGAGCCCTCGAGGACAGAGCATTCGGCCTCGAGGATCAACCCGGGGCACGTCGGGTGTCGCTCGCCCGGCGCCTGCTGCGGCTACGACCTGAGCGTCTGGCGCAGATGATCGACGAACTCGAAGAGCTGTTCGAACGCTTCGACGACCCTGATGACGGCGACGACGTCGTCACCGTGGCGGCACTGCAGGTGATCCACCCGAGCTCCCGGCACCTGCCGTGAGAGCGCTGTTTCGCATCCGCGACTTCCGGCTCCTCTGGACCGGCCAGGCGGTCTCCAACTTCGGAGACGCTCTCACCAACCTGGCGCTGCTGCTCACCACTCAGCGTCTGACCGGCAGCACGGCCGCCGTGGCCACGACGGCCATCGCCGTGGCGCTCCCGTCGCTGCTGTTCGGGATGGTGGCCGGGGCCTACGTCGACCGATGGAATCGCAAGAGGGTGATGATCGTCTCCGACCTGTTCCGCACGTCGTTCGTGCTGCTGTTCCTCCTGGTGACGACGCCTGATCGGATGTGGCTGCTGTACACCGTGGCCTTCATCCAGGCGGCCCTGGGCACGTTCTTCACGCCGGCCAAGAGCGCCTTCCTCCCGCGCATCGTCGGGGCGGAGCACTTGCTGGCCGCCAACTCGATCTCACAGATGACCCAGATCGTCCTCGGGTTGTTGGGCACGGCGGTCGCCGGCCTTATCGCCGCCACCCAGGACACGCTGGCTGCCGCCTACCTCCTCGACGCCGCCACGTTCCTCGTCTCGCTGACGGTGATCGCGCTCATCCGCACCGACGGCACTCCGGAGCGGGACAGCGGACCCCGCCATCTCTGGGACGACGTGCGGGCAGGTGTCGCCGCCGCCACCCGCTCCCCCGTGCTGCTCGGGGTGATGATCGGCGCAGGCATCGTCATGTTCGGCCTGGGGGCGGTCAACGTGCTGCTCATCCCCTTCGTGGTCGAGGTGCTGGCGGTCCCGGAGACCTGGTTCGCCGGCATCGAGGCATCGCAGGTCGTCTCGATGGTGGCCGCCTCTGCACTGGTGGCTGCCCTGGCCACGCGTATCCGACCCACGACCCTGATCAGCTGGGCGCTGTCGGGACTCGGCGTGCTCGTGGCGGCCATGGCGCTGGCGACCGCCCCCTGGCACCTGATGATCGTGCTGTTTGCGGTCGGCTGGTTGATCACCCCGCTCCAGGCGTCTGTCTCGACCCTGGTCCAGACCGAGGTCCCCGACGAGATGCGCGGAAGGACCGGAGCGGCGCTCAACACGGTCGTGACGGCCTCGCAGGTGACATCGATGGCCCTGGCGGGCGTTGCCGCCGCGGCGGTGGGCGTGCGCTGGGTGTTCGTCATCGCCGGGGCGGTGGCCGTCCTGTCGGGCATCGTCACCGCCGCGCTGTTCCGCAACGCCGAGGTGGCTGCGGCGCCGACGCCGTAGACCGGTCGTCATCCGCTCCGTACGGTGGTCCCGTACGGTGTGCATATGGCTTCATCCGTTCACATCGATGACGGCACGTTCCGTCGCTTGCGCATCTTCAACCTGGTCATGGGGGCGCTGCATGCCGTGCAGGGCATCGCCGTCGTCGCTCTGGCCACCGACTTCACACTCCCGGTGACGGCTGCGTTCCCCGAGGGCCCGCCCGGGACGCCGGCCCCGGCGCCGAGCGCGCTGTTCGAGATCTCGATCGCCTGGGGCGTGGCGATCTTCCTCTTCCTCTCGGCGCTGTTCCATCTGATCGTCTCGACGGTCGGCGCCAACCGGTACCGCGATCAGCTGTCACGGGGCCAGAACCA
>JBPEXB010000529.1:0-5042 GCA_052032125.1 Acidimicrobiia bacterium | reverse complement strand
CACGTAGACCCCGTCCACGGAGCTGCGGCCGTGACGATTCACCACGACGCCGCCGTCGTCGCCGGACTCGAGGCCGAGGCTCTTGGCCAGCGGGGCGTTCTTGCCCTCGGTGAGGACCACGTAGGCGCAGCTCTCGTCGCCTTCGGCGGTGCTCACCGTGAACGCGCCCTGTGACCCGGCCACCGACTGCACCTCGGCGTCGATCAGTCGGGCACCGACCCGCTCGACCTGCTCGCGGGCGATGCGCTGGAAGTCGCTGCCGGCGATCTCGGGGATGCCCAGGTAGTTGTAGAGGTAGGCGTAGTGCATGGCGGTGGCGTCCTGGCCGAACACCACCACGTCGTGGTCGTTCTTGGCCAGGAAGAGCGCGGCGCTCAACCCTCCGGGTCCATCTCCGACGATGCCGATGCGTGCCATGGGGCCTCCTAGTCGAGCGGCGTTCAGGCCGGCTTGGGTTCTTTGGGGAGACCGAGCAGCATCTCGCCGATGATGTTGCGCTGGATCTCGCTGGTGCCGGCGTAGATCGTGCCGGCGCGGGCGGAGAGGAACGTCCGCTGCCACGAGGCGGTCGAGTTGGGCGCCCCCGGGTCGTCGGTCGCGAACGCCGAGCGCGGTGACCGGCCCTCCGGCACCAGGCCCGCCATGCCGAGGATGTCCATCGCCAGCTCGGTCGTGCGGCGGTGGTACTCGCTCCAGTAGATCTTGGTGATGGCGGCATCGGCTCCAGGTGATTGGCCGGCCACGTAGCGAGTGACGGCGCCGTACCCGAGGAACCGCATCACCTCGACCTCCGTGAAGGCGCGAACCAGGCGGTCGCGTACGAGCGGGTCGGCCAGCGCATCTCGCTCGTCGGCGAGCTCCCGGAGCCGGTCCAGCTCTTCTCGGAACGCCAATGGCACCAGGCCGGCGGACTCGCCGCGCTCGAAGCCGAGCAACGCCATCGCCACCCGCCAGCCGTCGTTCTCCCGCCCGACGGTGTGGTCGACCCGAGCCCTGGCCCCATCGAAGAAGACCTCGTTGAACTCCGACGTACCGGACAGCATCTCGATGGGCCGGACCTCCACACCCGGCTGGTCCATCGGGCACAGGATGAACGTGATGCCCCGATGCGAGGCCGCCTCCGGGTCGGTACGGCACAGCACGAAGATCCAGTTGGCCAGGTGCGCCCCCGACGTCCAGATCTTCTGGCCGTCGATCACCCACTCGTCACCGTCGCGGATCGCGCGGGTCCCGAGGCCGGCGAGGTCAGACCCGGCATTCGGCTCCGAGTAGCCCTGGCAGAAGCGGTACTCGCCGCTGATGACGCGTGGCAGGAAGTGAGCCTTCTGCTCCTCGGTCCCGAAGTGCAGGAGGGTGTTGCCGAGCATCGAGATGCCGAACACGTCGTTGGGCCCACCCAACGGGACGCCGGCCCGGGTGAACTCGTCGGCGACGACCAGCTGGTCGATCTCGCTGAGCCCGCCGCCGCCGTATTCGGTGGGCCAGGAGAGGGCCAACCATCCTCCCTCGTAGAGCTTCTGACGCCAATCCTCGACGAAACCATCGAACTCTTCGCCGTCCAGCGCGCCCACGCCCTTCCAGTCGGCAGGCAGGTGCTCGTCCAGGAAGGCTCTGGCTTTGGTGCGAAGCGCTTCGGTCTCGGCGGGAAAGCTGAACTCCATGTCGGGGGATCGTAGAGCGCTTCAGCCGCTGAGTGAGACGCGGGCCCCTCGGGACAGCAGCGCGTCGTGGAGCTCGACCTCGGTGATGGCGAACGGATCGGACACGTCGAAGATGAGCAGCACGTCGATGCTGAGCCCCGGGTTCAACTCGGCGCCGATGTCCCCGGCGTTCATCAACAGGGTCTCCTGCAGCGCCACCTCGTAGGTGCGGCCCTCGTCGTCGAACAGGCGCTGATTGGCGGCTGCGAAGCGCCGCCCGGCCTCGCCCGTGTTCTCGACGGTGAGGGACAACAGACAGAAGCGGCCGACGGCGGTGGCGGTGAAGACGCCCCGCGACACCTCGCGGGCGCCGCACTCCCAGTCCGTCACGGTGAAGGTGAACTGGCCGTCGGTGACCGGATCGCCGATCCCGCCGGTGGTCGCCGGACCCGACCGTCCCCCGCCGCAGGCAGCTGTGAACAGGCCGAGACAGACCAGAACGGCCAGCGAGCGCACCATGGCGGGCACGCTAGCGCTGGAGGGTCGATGGGACCGTCAATCAGTCGTCGGGGGCTCGGCCGCCGGTACACTCCCGCCCGCATGATGGAGGACGCACTGTGAGCTACGCCGGTTACGTGCGCGTGATCGATGCCAACGGGAACATCCTCGACGTCGTCGAGGCGATGCTCGACGAGATCGACCATCCGGGTCACTCGTGGGGCGGCACGATCAAGGTCTCCCAGGGTGGCGCGCTGGAGGGCAAGTCCATCCCGGTGGATCTCGAGGTTCCCGGGCTGTTCCGGGCGGGCGCGCTCCTGATGCCCGGGCCCACCGTCAACGGCGTCTCGGAGATGGAAGTCCTGGGCGCCGGCCGTCCTCCGTTCGACTGACGGAGGGCCAGGCGTGCGCCCACCAGCACCAGCACCGACCAGACGACGGCTGCCCCGCCGAAGGTCACGGCGGCATGCTCGACGTCGGTGCCCACCGACAGCCCGTGGTAGGTGCTGAGCCAGAAGACCGGATGGCTCGACAGATGGATCGCGCGCCACAGCCTTCTCGGGAGGCGGCGCATCGCCACCGAGCTGACCACGATCACTCCGACCAGGTAGGCCGAGACGATGCCGGCCGCCATGCCGAGTGAACGCCATCCGACCTCGAGCGGGACGAGGATCTCGGCAGCCGAGAAGGCGGCGTAGTCCTCGAAGAACAACGCCACCACGTGAACAACGACCAGGATCGCGGCCGAGGTGCTGGACCACCGGTGCAGACCGACGAGGGTCGCCGGCCGCCAGGCCATCAGTCGAGACGATGCCAGCACACCGAGCCCGAGTGACGCGCCGGCCATGAACCACGCGGTCAGCCCGCTGACGCGCACGACATACCAGGCGGCGCTCTCGGCGATCCACATCACACAGCCGCTGCCAGCGCTCCGGTTCCGACGATCTCACCGTCGTCGGTCAGGCCGACTGCGTGCAGGTCGGGGAAGCGCTCCATCGCAGCCGTTCCCCCGACGAGCAACGCCGTCGCTGCCGACTCCGCCCACCACGCGTGCTCGGCCCACACGGCCACGCTGCTCAGGTTCGAGGCTGCCTGGTCGCCGGTCCTCGGATCGGTCAGGTGGTGCCTCCGGTCGTGCGCGGGGCCCCAGGTCCGGCGATGGACGCTGCTGGTGGCGACGGCGCCGCCATCGATCGCAACGGTGAGGCAACGTGCCGCCGGCCCGTCGAGCTCGATGCCGATGCGCCAACGCCGCCCACGGGAGCCGGTGACGGCGACATCGCCACCGATGTCGACCATCGCCGCGGCGGCCCCTCGCGTACGAGCCGCCGCAACCAGCAGGTCGGCCGCGTAGCCCTTGCCGATGGCGCCCACGTCGAGCCGGACGCCGGCGGGGAGCCACACAGACTGGCTCTCCGGGTCGAGGGCCACTTCGGCCCAACGGCCGCGACGGGGGGTGAACGGCCGGGCGATCGCCTCGCGCAGACCCGACACGTACCCCCGTTGGGCGATCTGGCGGCCCATCGAGGCGTCGAACAGCCCTCCCGATCGCTGCCACGCGAGGTGGCACGCCTCCAGGAGCGTGTAGGACGGCAGCGACAAGGGAACCCAGCGGCGGCGGGGGATCGAGGCGAGCTCGGAGGTCGCGTCGAAGCGGGTCCAGGCGCGCTCGTACGCGGCGAGTTGCCCCGTCAGGTCCCCGAGCGCGAAGGGTGGAGCTCCCCAGAGGACGATCCGCGCCTGGCTTCCCATCGCGGTGACGTCAGCTGCCGCGACTGAGGCCATCTGGCACCGTTCCGGGGCGGAGGACGACAGGAGGGGCTTCAGTCTCGGTCGACCCGGTCGTCGTGGTGTCCGACGCTCGGACCACACCACCGACCACCTTCGGCGACACTCGTTGCTCCTCGACGTCGGACACCACGGCCGTGCCTGCAGCCGCCACCCCGACCGTGAGCAGTCCGGCGGCCGCTGCCAGGCGCCGTCGCCGTCTGGCACGCCCGCGTCGCAGTCGTTCGAGATCCATGACCCGATCGTCGGCGTCGACCGTTCAGCAGCGGTGTCGAGAGTGTGATGAAACCGTGAAGCTTCAGGGCGCGGCGATCTCGAAGCCTGCGCCTTCGAGCGCCGCACGCACCTGTTCGGCCATCCGCACGCTGTCCGGGTGATCACCATGTACGCACACGGACTCGGCGGTCACAGGGACCGAGGCGCCGTCGATGGAGACCACCCTGCCCGTCTCGGCCATCTCGACCACTCGCTCGGCCGCCTCGGCCGGGTCGTGGATGATCGCTCCGGGAAGGGAGCGAGAGACGAGCGTGCCATCGTCGTTGTAGGCCCGATCGGCGTACACCTCGCGGATCGCCGGCGCCCCGAGGTGCGCAGCGGCCTCCTCGAGCGCCGTGCCCGACATGGCCATGACCCGCAGCTCGGGGTCGACCCGCTGCACGGCCGCCAGGCAGGTGGTGGCGAGGTCACGGTCCTCGCTCGCCATGTTGGCCAGCGCTCCGTGCAGCTTGACGTGACGCACCGACGTGCCGTGGGCGGCGGCCGCCGCTCGCAGCGCTCCCACCTGATAGATGACCAGCGCCTGCAGCTCGTCGTCAGTGAGGCCATGGACGCGCCGCCGGCCGAAGCCCTGGAGGTCGGCGAAACCGGGATGGGCGCCGATCGACACTCCCCGGTCCACGCAGCGCCCGACCGTCTGCATCATCACGAGCGGATCGCCCCCATGGAACCCGCAGGCGACGTTGGCACTCGACACGATGTCGAGCATCGCGGCATCGTCGCCCATGACATAGGGACCGTAGGACTCGCCGAGGTCGGCGTTGAGATCGATGCGCTTGCTCATCGTGGCTCCTCGTCGCCGACAGTAATGCCACTGATGAGGTTGGTACCCCAGAGGGA
>JBPEXB010000528.1:0-17709 GCA_052032125.1 Acidimicrobiia bacterium | reverse complement strand
GTGCCGATGCCGGTGTCCCAACTTCCCGCGGCGGCGTCGCCGCAGGTGCAAGGGATGCTGGAGGACGCGGCACCGGCCGAGGTCCGCGACCTGGTGGCACCTGGCTTGGTGGCGGCCGGCGAGCTGCAGGACGGGGCAGCCCGGCTGGGAGCAGCCCTGGCTGCGGCTGCCATACGGGCGGTCCAGGTGGCGCTCGTCGTGCTGGCAGTCACCATCGTCTCCGTGCGCTCGACGAAGCGCTACCGGCCTCGCCACGCCGGGGGAGCGGCGGCGGCGGTGTTCTCCCGCAGGGCCTGAGAGCCGCACCAGGCCGTCGGTAGGCTCGGCCGGTGCAGCCGGTCACTCACTACGCCAGGAGCGGCGACCTCGACATCGCCTATCAAGTCGTGGGCGACGGGCCCCGCGATCTCGTCTACGTGCCGGGCTGGATCTCCAACATCGAGGTCATGTGGGAGGAACCGTCGATGGAGCGCTTCCTCCGCCGGCTGGCGTCGTTCTCACGGCTGATCCTCTTCGACAAGCGCGGGACCGGCCTGTCATCGCGTTTGCCGTTCGACCAGCTGCCCACGCTCGAGGAGCGCATGGACGACGTGCGAGCCGTGATGGACGCGGTCGGGAGCGAGCGAGCGACCCTGCTCGGGCACAGCGAGGGCGGGAACATGAGCATCCTGTTCAGCGTCACCCATCCCGGCCGCACCGAGGGATTGATCCTGGCCTCGTGTTATGCCAAGCGCATCCCCTCGGAGGACTATCCGTGGGCGCCCGACACCCAGCGCCGGGCGGCCGAGATCGAGGAGGTGCGGGTCAACTTCGGCGACCCCGCACGGTTGCCCGACTGGATCGCGCCGAGCCGCATGCACGACCAGGCATTCCGCAACTGGGTGGCTCGCTACTTCCGGCTCGGCTCCTCGCCACAGGGGGCCGCCACCCTCCTCGAGGCGAACACCCGGATCGACACCACCCACCTCCTGACGAGCGTCTCCGTGCCGACCCTGTGCCTGTACCGAGCCGACGACCGTGACGTGCTCGCCGAGGAGGGACGGTGGATCGCCTCGAAGATCCCGGACGCCCGCTTCGTCGAGATCCCCGGCGCCGACCACTTCCTCAACGCCGAGGGCTCGGAGCAGATCCTCGACGAGATCGAGGAGTTCGTCACCGGAGACCGGCCGGAGGCGCCACCGGAGCGGGCGGTCACCACGGTGCTGTTCACCGACATCGTCGGCTCCACCGAGTTGGCCGCCTCGATGGGCGATCGGGCCTGGCGGGATCTGCTCGAGCGGCATCATCGGGCCGTGCGATCCGAGGTCGCCAGGCACCGGGGGGTCGAAGTCGACACCACGGGCGACGGGTTCTTCGCCACGTTCGACGGGCCGGCGCGGGCCATCCGGGCCGGTGCCGCGATCGTGGAGCGGGTCGAGGACCTCGGGCTGAAGGTGCGGGTCGGTCTCCACACCGGGGAGGTCGAGCTGCTGGGCGGCACCGTCGCCGGGTTGGCGGTCCACATCGGCGCCCGGGTGGCGAGTCTGGCCGGACCGGGCGAGGTGCTCGTCTCCAGGACGGTCAAGGACCTCGTGGCCGGGTCGGGCATCGAGTTCGCCGACCGAGGGGTGCATCGGCTGAAGGGCGTCCCCGACGAGTGGCAGGTGTTCGGCGTCGTCGGCTGAGACGACTCAGCGGGGACGGACCACGCGGCGGAGATCGGATCCGGTGAGGGCGGCGACCGCCGCATAGACGACCGTCGCCACGCCAACCCCGGCCAGCACCGCCAGGACCGCCGTACCGCGGCTGTCCGGTATGCCGGGCCCGACTGCGGAGGCCACGGCCCACCCGGCGAGGCCGGCTGCGGCCGCGGCGATGGCCGTGCGCACCGTCGTGATCCAGGTGCCGCCAAGACCGTCCGAACCGTGGCGTGACGACCACAGGATCGCCAGCGTGACCGCGTACCCCGTCACCGAGACGGAGCTGGCAGCCGCCAGGCCCGTGACCCCGAAGCGATCGAATCCGCCCAAGAAGAGCGGGATGGCGACCACCGTCCACGCCGTGCCGGCCACCACCGGGATCCACATCTGGCGGTTGGCATAGAACGCTCGGGCGAAGATCTGGTGCACGCCCCAGGCGGGGATGCTCACGGAGTAGGCGACCAGAGCCGCAGCCGTCAGCACGGTCCCGTCGGGGCTGAACTCGCCATGCTGGAACGCCACCCGGATCGCTGGTTGGCTGACGGCGATCACGGCGGCAACGGCGAGCCCGCTGATGACGATCACCGACCGAACGGTGCGTCCCATCGTCTCCCGCAACTCGGCCAGCTTGCCCTCCGCCACCAACCGGGCGAAGAACGGGTACGCGGCCACCCCGGCGGCCTGGGCGATGACGCCGATCGGCACCATGTTGACCCGGCGGGCGAGGTTCAACCCGTAGATCGAGCCGGGATCGGCGAGCGCCGCGAAGATCGCCCCGAGCGACTCGTCGAGCACCACGATCGACTGACCGACCATCAAGGGGATTGCCAGCACCACGTATTCCCGGAACCGGGCGTCGGAGAAGCGAAGCGGTCCACGATGGCGAGTGAGGCCCGTCGCCCTCGCTCCCCACCACTGCAGGGCGAAGTTGCCGACGAACGCCCCGGCCACGGCACCGAGGATGAACCCCGTCGCCGACCTCGAGTCACCCGTGCCGATCAGTCCGCCGAGGATGATGCCGGCGTTGTAGATCACCGGGGCCAGGGTCGGGATGAGGAACCTGCCCCTGGCGTACTGCACGGCCGTGTAGAGGCCGCCGAGGACGAAGAAGATCTGCGCCGGCAGGACCAGGCGGGTGAGGCGTGTCACCTCGGCGAGCTGCTCGGGACCGAGCCGATCCTCGCCACCGAACAGCACGTCCACGATCGGCTCGGCGACGGCCATCGCCAGCGCGGTCAGCACCACGATCGCCACCGCCAGCGGTCGGAACACCGCCCCGAATGCCTCGGCCGCCCCTGCCTCGTCGTCGGCGGCCAGGTAGGAGCTGAGGATCGGGATGAAGGTGATCGCCAGGAAGCCACCGGCCAGCAGGTAGTTCAGGAAGTTGGGAAGGATGAAGGCGGCGGTGTAGGCGTCGGCCGCCGGGGAGTCGCCCAGCAGGTTGGCGATCACCACGTCGCGCAGGAAGCCGAGCAGGCGGGAGATGAGCACGCCGGCGCCGACGAGCAGCGCCGCCCTGCCGACCCGCCGGCCGGTGTCGCTCACGACCGTCGTTCCTTGCGCAGGTCCTCGAGCACCGAGTCGGGCACCCGGAGGTCGCCGTAGCCGATGCCCAGCTCGAGGTGCTCCTTGTACTTCCCGTGGAAGTCGGATCCTCCCGAGGGCAGCAACCCGAAGCTGGTGACCGTCTCGACCAACTGTGCCTGGTGCAGCAGGTCGTACTCGCCGTAGTAGCACTCGACGCCCGCCAGGCCCCATTCGGCCAGCTGCCGGTAGGCGTCGGCGAACTCGGCAGCGGTGTTGAGGCCGAGCGTGTGCGGGTGCGCCACCACCGGCACCGCTCCTGACGCCCGTGCCAGGCGAATCGCCTCCTCGGGCTCCAGACGATCGCGAGCCACGTAGGCCGGCCCGCCGTTCGCCAGGTACTCGTCGAAGGCGGTGCGCAGGTCGGGAACGTACCCCTTCCGCACCATCACCGCCGCGAAGTGCGGTCGACCGACACTGCCGGCCCCGGCCTCCTCCAGCACCTCGTCATAGGTGAGGTCGATGCCGAGGGCGCCCAAACGATCGACCATGACGACGTTGCGGTTGGACCGTGCCTCCTGGAGGCCGGCGAGTCGATCCTGGAGGGGACCCGGCCCCGGTTCGAGGAACAGGATGATCATGTGCATGGTGCCCGGCGGCCACTCACAGGAGATCTCTGTGCCGGGGATCAGCTCGATGCCGAGGCGGTCTGCAGCCGCTTTCGCCTCCTCCAGTCCCTCCAAGGTGTCGTGGTCCGTCAACGCGAGGGCGGAGAGCCGGGCCTGGGCGGCGAGCTCGACGACCCGCGCCGGTGTCTCGCTCCCGTCGGACGCGGTCGAGTGAGCGTGCAGGTCGACGGCCATCGGGCCGGAGGGTACTCAGGCGCGGCGAACGACCTACGCCGCCCGAACGAGCAGGAGTGCTGCGAGTCCCAGGACCCACAGGAGACCGAGACCGGCCAAGCCACCGAGCGCCAGCACGGTGTTCGCCACGAGGCCGATGGCTACGACGATGCCTGTGAAGCCGTACCACCGCGCCGCAGTACCTTCGCGAATGGCGATCACGCTCACGCCGGCGATGAAGGCGATCTGGGGAGGTCCGATCAGCGCCCACGATCCGTGTTCGATGAGCCAGAGTGTCTTTGCCACCTGCGGATCCATCGCCAAGCTGTCGACGACGATGGCAGCGTGTGCAAACGTGCTGGTCGCCAGCACCATGGTGACCATGGCGATCCCGCCGCCGAGTGTGACCCATGTCGCGGTCGAGTTGGAGGCGGCCGAGATCCTGCGGTGGAGGTCGCCGATGAACCAGTATCCCGCGACAGCGGACAGCCCGACGAGTGCGGCGCTGATCCGGAGCCCGTCCATGCGGTTGTGGGTCAGGTCCCTGGCAATGGCCTCGGCCGGCTGATCTGGGCCACCGAACTCACTCCCTCCGACGAACGTCGAGGCCAGGAACAGCAGGACGAACGCCACACCGGCCGCGGCTCCCAGTCGGCCGGCCCTGGCTGAGTCTGTCGACACCGCGTCGTTGATCACCCGGTCACCTCCAGGGTCGTCTACGAGGGAGACGGGTGAGCGTGGCCTCTGGGTGACATCACGCCAGAGGCACCGGGTGGGGTGCTCTCGTTCGGTAGCGTCTCGGCCATGCCGAGGGTGGTCGTCATCAATCCCAACTCGACCGAGCGGATCACGGATCAGATCCGGGATGCTGCGGGTGCGCATGCCGGTGCGACGGTCGATGTCGTGACCTCCCCGCGCGGGCCGGCGGCCATCGAGTCGGACCAGGACGTCGCCGACAGCGTGGCCCCGATGCTGGCCACCGCAGCGGCGCATCCGGCCGACGCCTACGTGGTGGCGTGCTTCTCCGACCCGGGCCTCGACGACCTCCGGCGCGTCTCGGGGGTTCCGGCGTTCGGGATCGCCGAGAGCGCGATGCATGCGGCCGTGGACGGCGGCGGTCCGGTCGGGGTCGTGTCGTCGGTCGAAGCGTCGATCCCTCGCCACGAGCGGTACTGGAAGCGGATCGGAATGGAGGCGGAGGTGGTGAGCGACGTCGCCGTCGGCCTGGGCGTCCTGGAACTGAACACCGACGAGGCGTACGACAGGGTCCGGACGGCGGCGGAGGTGCTCGTGGAACGAGGCGCCGCAGCCATCGTTCTGGGCTGCACCGGGATGACGCACATGGTCGAGCGCCTCGAGCAGGCCGTGGGTGTGCCGGTGGTCGATCCGGTCCAGGCAGCCACCCGGGCGGCCATCGAGACGCTGCACGCAGAGGAGCCGGGATGAGCATGCCGAGCGGCGGCCTGGTGGCGATCTCGGTCACACCGTTGACGGAGGATCGGTCCATCGACGCGGCAGGTATGCAGGGGTTGATGGACTTCTACATCGCCTGCGGCTCGACAGGGGTGGCGATCCTCGGGGTGATGGGCGAGGCCAATCGCATGACCGACGAGGAGTCGCGACGCGTGGTCGACCTCACCGTCGAGGCTGTCGACGGGCGAGTGCCGATCATCGTCGGCGTTTCCAACCCATCGATGGCCCGGCTGGCCGACCTCACCGGCCATGCGATGGATCGGGGATGCGCCGGGGTGCTCGTGCAACCCACACCCGGCCTGCAGGGTGATGCGGCGGTGGCGGGGTATTTCGCAGCGGTGGGGAAGACCCTGGGGGCCGACGTGCCGATCTGTGTCCAGGACTTCCCCAAGGCGAACGGCGTGCACATCTCCGTGGATGCGTGGCGCCGGATCGTCGAGAGCGCCCCATCGGTCGTGATGCTCAAGGCCGAGGACGAGCCGGGTCTCGGCAAGCTGACCGCCATCCGGATGGCGGAGTCCGAGGGACTGCGACCGGTGACCATCCTCACCGGCAACAACGGCATCCTGCTGCCGATGGAGCTCGCCCGTGGGGCCGACGGGGCGATGACCGGCTTCGCCTTCCCGGATGTGCTGGCTGCGACGATCGGCCTCTTCGGGGCCGGGCGGGAGCCCGAGGCCACCGACCTGTACGACACGTACCTCCCGGTGAATCGCTACGAGCTGCGCATGGGCATCGCCATGCGCAAGGAGATCCTCCGGCGGCGCGGGGCCATCGCCACCGCCGTCTGCCGGCCACCCGTTGGTGCGCTCGACCCCACGACCGTCCGGGAGCTCGACCACGTGCTGCGGCGCCTCGAGGAGCGAACCGAGGCGATCGGCGTCATTCGGGCTCCGGGGTGATCCACGACCTGGTGATCCGGGCCGGGCGCCTCGTCGGTGAAGACGGGGTGGCGGACGCCGACGTCGCCGTCGACGGCGGGAGGGTGACCGTCGTCGGATCAGTGGAGGGAGGCGGCCGGCGAGAGATCGACGCCGCCGGCAGGATCGTGACACCGGGCGGGGTCGACACCCACGTCCACCTCGGACAGCGGTCCTCACGCGGTGACCTGACCGCCGATGACTTCTGGACCGGAAGCCGGTCGGCGGCGCACGGGGGCACGACCACCGTCGTGCCGTTCGCCGCCCAGCACCGCGGGATGACGCTGGCGGAGGTCATGCGGGACGCCTGGAGCCGGGCTGAGGAGCAGATGGCTGTCGATTACGGCTTCCACGTCATCGTCACCGACCCGACCGTCCCCGGCTTCGACGAGGACCTGGCGGCTGCCGCGGCTGCCGGCATCGTGGGGATCAAGCTCTACCTGACGTACGACCGGTTGCGCCTCGACGGCGGGACCGCTCTCGCCGCCATGGAGCAGGCGGCCGAGCTGGGACTCTCCGTGATGGTGCACGCCGAGGACGATGCCATCGTGTCATGGGGTCGGGAGCGGGCCATGCGCCAGGGCGTCACTGATGCGTCCGGCCACATTCGCTCGCACAGCCCGGCGGCCGAGCGGGCCGGCGTCGAGACGGCAGTGGCCCTCGCCGAGACGGTGCACGCCACGCTGGTGCTCGCCCACTTGTCCCTGCCCGACTCACTCGACGCAGTGGCGTCGGCTCGACAGCGGGGCGTGCGTGTGTTCGCCGAGACGTGCCCGCACTACGTCGTCATGCATGACGAAGCGCTGGCCGGGCCGATCGAGGAGACCGCGGAGTTCATGAGCAGCCCTCCGTTGCGGCCGCGGGCGGTGATGGAGGAGATGCGCAGGAAGTTGGCGGCCGGATCGGTCGACCTGGTGGCGTCGGACCACTCGCCCTACACGGCTCAGCAGAAGCTCCCGCAGGGCCAGGGCACGGTGTTCACCGAGGTGGCCAACGGTGTGCCGGGGATCGCCGTGCGGATGCCCATCCTGATGGACCTGGCCCTGTCCGGAACCATCACGCTGATGGACGCCGTGCGGCTGGGCGCCACGACCCCGGCGGTACTGGCCGGGTTCACGCCAGACAAGGGTCTCGTCGCCGAGGGGTCGGACGCCGACCTCGTCGTGTGGGAGCCCGGTGCCCATCGCATCACCGCCGCCGAGCTCCACGATGCCGTCGGCAGCACGCCGTACGAGGGGATGATCGTCGGCGCCTGGCCGGCGACGGTCGTGTCCCGTGGCGACGTGATCATCGGCGAGGAGGCCACGCTCGAGCCCGGCCGCGGACACCTGCTGCGAAGAGGCTGAGCGACGCCGGGGCTCCGGGGCCCGGGACCCGGGGCCCGGGGCTCTGCGCGGGGGTGGTAGCCCCCTTCCGGACTCATCGTGGCGAGCGTCGTGCATGTCGGGGCCCGGTGATCCCCCCGACGGGGATCATGGAGGCGACGCTCAGTTGTCACTCCTCGATCGTGACGCTCTCGAGGTAGATCGTCTCCAGCGGGCTGCTCCGCTCGATGCCGCGGCCGCCGAGGGGGATGGCCTCGAGGCGCTCGATGACGCCGTCGGGATCGGTGAAGCGCCCGAGCACCGAGAAGGTGGGTGGCAGCGTGGCGCCGCCCTCGCCGATCACGAGGAAGAACTGGCTGCCGGTCGTGCCCGCCCCTGCATTGGCCATGGCGACCACACCCTGCTCGTACGTGAACCCCTCCTCGGGGAACTCGTCCGGCACGGTGTAGCCGGGATCGCCGATGCCGGTCGCCGTCGGGTCACCGCACTGCAGCACGAAACCAGGCAGCAGTCGGTGACACACGGTGCCGTCGAAATAGCCCTGGCGAGCCAGGAACACGAAGCTGTTCACCGTCTGCGGTGAGGCGTCGGCGTCGAGCGCCAACTCGAAGGTGCCGCACGACGTGACCATCGAAGCGGTGACGGTGCCCGCCAGGCCTTGATCCTCTGGCTCCTCGAAGCTGAGCTCCACGGGTGCCGCCGGCGTGGCGCCCTCGCAGGCGGTCGCCTGGGCCCGGAACCCGGCGAGATCGTCGGGACCGGTGACCACACTCGTGGCGGTCGACGTCGCCGAGACGTCGGTGCCGTCGTCGAGCAGGGCACTGACGAAGACGAACACGGCCACGATGGCTGCCGCCACCACCGCCCGCACCGCCCAGCGGCGGATGCGGGCCATGCGGGCTGCCCTGGCGCGCTCGGCCAGGAGCCGCTGGCGGTTTTCCCGCTGTCTGGCGCGTTTCTCCGAGGGCATCGGCGGCACTCTACGCGTGAGGTGTGGGTATCGCTCCTCGCCAATACACTCACACCGCACATGGCTCTCATCGTGCAGAAGTTCGGCGGCACGTCCGTTGCGGACCCGGATCGGATACGGAATGTGGCCGCCCGGGTGGCCGAGACGCGCCGATCCGGAAACGAGGTGATCGTGGTCGTGTCGGCGATGGGCGGCTCCACCGACGACCTCATCGACCTCGCCCATCGCGTGTCCGACGCTCCACCTGCGCGCGAGATGGACATGTTGCTCACGGCCGGTGAGCGCATCTCGATGGCCCTGCTGGCCATGGCCCTCCACGATCTGGACACGCCGGCCATGAGCCTCACCGGCTCCCAGGCCGGGATCCTCACCGACGCCTCGCACGGCGAGGCCAAGATCACCGAGATTCGCGGCACCCGGGTGCAGGACGGGCTCGGGGCCGGGAACGTGGTGATCGTGGCCGGGTTTCAGGGCGTCGATCCAGAGTCGAAGGAGATCACGACGCTCGGCCGAGGAGGGTCGGACGCCACGGCCGTGGCGCTGGCCGCCGCCCACGGTGCCGACGTGTGTGAGATCTACACGGACGTGGACGGCGTCTACACCGCCGACCCCAGGATCGTTCCCGGAGCTCGCAAGCTGGCGGAGGTCTCGTTCGAAGAGATGCTGGAACTGTCGGCGGGAGGGGCAGGTGTGCTCATGGCCCGCTCGGTCGAGTTCGGCCGCCGTTACAACATCCCGATTCACGTCCGGTCGTCGTTCGCTCCGGGCGAAGGCACCTGGGTCAAGGAGAAGACCATGGAACAGGCGATCATCAGCGGCATCGCCCACGACTCCTCGGAGGCGAAGGTCACCGTCCACGGTGTGCCCGACACGCCCGGTGTTGCTGCAGCTCTCTTCGAGCCGCTGGCCGAGGCCGGCGTCAACATCGACATGATCGTGCAGAACGTGTCGCACGATGGGACCACCGACATCAGCTTCACGGTGCCCAAGGCCCACGCCGACGAAGCCATGAAGGTGGCGGGGTCGCTGGCGTCCACGCTCGGTGCGGGCGGGGCCGACCTGGACGACGATGTCGGCAAGGTCTCGCTGGTGGGCGCAGGTATGAAGTCGCACCCCGGCGTGGCGGCCCGGGTCTTCCGAGCGCTCGCCGACGCCAAGATCAACGTCGAGATGATCTCGACGTCCACGATTCGCATCTCGTGCATCGTGCGGCGGAGCAACGTCGACGAGGCGGTGCAGGCGCTCCATCGAGAGTTCAACCCGCCCATGATCACCCAGGAGGTGGGCGCTGATGGCTGAGCGACGGGTGGCGGTGGTCGGTGCCACGGGCGCCGTCGGACGAACGATGCTGTCGATCCTCGAGGACCGGGACTTCCCGATCGCGGAGCTGCGCCTGATGGCGTCGGCCCGCTCGGCCGGCGACAAGGTGTCGACCCGATGGGGCGAGGTGGAGATCGAGGATCTGGCCACCGCCGATCCTCATGGGATCGACATCGCCCTCTTCTCGGCCGGCGGTGATCGGAGCCGCCAGTACGGGCCCGCGTTCGCAGCGGCCGGAGCCGTGGTGGTCGACAACTCGTCGGCGTTTCGGATGGACCCGGCGGTCCCGCTGGTGGTCGCCCAGGTCAACGACCATGCGGCAGCAGATCACGACGGCATCATCGCCAATCCGAACTGCACGACGATGGCGCTGATGATGGCGGCCGGACCTCTCCACCGGCACGCGGGTCTCTCCCGCATGATCGCCACCTCCTATCAATCGGTCTCGGGCTCGGGCAAGGGCGGGATGGATGCGCTGATGCGCCAGACGGCCGAGTTGGTCGGCGACCCCACGGCGCTGGCAGAGGGCGGGTGGGAGGACCCGGGCTCGGACATGTACCAGCGGCCGATCGGCTTCAACGTCCTCCCGATGGCAGGCTCGCTCGCCGAGCATGGCTACACGGATGAGGAGTGGAAGCTGGTCAACGAGACCCGCAAGATCCTCGAACGCGACACCATCGCCGTCGAGCCGACCTGTGTGCGGGTTCCGGTCATGGTCGGTCATGGGATCGCAGCGACCATGTGGTTCGACTCGCCGGTCGACGAAACCACGGCGCGCGACGTCCTGGCCGACGCCCCCGGGCTCCAGGTGTGGGCGGACGATCACGTGGCGACGCCGCTCGACTCCGCCGGCATCGACGATGTGCTGGCATCCCGTATTCGGAGCACGGTGGGTGAGGCCGGCGGTGTGAGCCTGTGGGTCGTGGGCGACAACCTGCGCAAGGGGGCTGCCCTCAATGCGGTGCAGATCGCGGAGCTGGTCGCGTAGGAACTGAGTGAGGGTCGGGCCGTCGGGGAGGGCGGGTGGACGCCAGACACCAGACGCCAGACACCACGGTGGGCCTCTATCTACGTGTGTTCAAGGCGGAGTCGGTGCTCGAGGTGTGGGAGTCGGGGGACCATCGATACGGGCTGCTCGAAACCGTGCCGATCCTGGCCTGGTCGGGCGAGCTCGGCCCGAAGCTCGCCGAGGGGGACCTTCAAGCGCCTGAGGGCTTCTACACCGTCGAGGCGACCTCGCTGAACCCCCGGTCGAAGTACCACCGATCGTTCGACCTCGGGTTTCCCAACACCTACGACCGGGCAAGGCAACGGACCGGCAGCCATCTCATGGTGCACGGCGGGGCCGAGTCGGTGGGGTGCTACGCGATCGGCGACGAGGCGATCGAATGGCTCTTCGACCGGGTCGCCGATGTCACGGCCGACGGCGGCGTCGTGCCCGTCCACTGTTACCCGTTCCGGATGACGCTCGAGCAGCTCACGCTCCATGCCCGCTCGCCGTGGATCGAGTTCTGGCAGTTCGATCTCGCTCCCGCCTACCTTTGGTTCGAAGAGACGAGGCGCCTGCCGATCGTCGACGAGCACTACCGGTTGGTGGGGCAGCAGTAGCCCGGAGCCCGGGACCCGGAGTCCGGAGCCCGGGGCCCGGAGCGCGGGGCGCAGTGTCTCCTCCCCGGCAGTGTTGCGCTCGAGGACGTTGTGGACGCGGAAGGGACCGGCTCATGCTCCCCCTCGGGGGGAGCTGTCCCGAAGGGACTGAGGGGGCTCGCACGCGCCTGCAGGGCTCGGCGGTCGATGCGATTCCAAGAGCGCTCAGCCGCTTGTCAAGACACGCGCCGCTACGGCCCACTCCGGCCTGCCGGCCACCTCCCCTCGAGGGGGAGGATCCACCACACCCACCGTCGCTTCATCCCCCGGAGCCTGGCATCCGTCGCCCGTCGGCCCGCAACAGGTGTCCTCACTCAGGTACCGCGCGAACCCCCGCCCGTTACCGTGGCGGCATGGATCTGAACTCGTTGCAGCAGCTGATGGACGACACGTACGGCGAGCGTGATCGAGCGAGAGGGGTCACCTCCGCCGTGGCCTGGCTTGCCGAGGAAGTGGGAGAGCTGGCGCAGAGCGTGCGTAAGGGCACCCATGAAGAGCGTCTGGAGGAGTTCGCCGACGTGCTCGCCTGGACCGCCTCGCTGGCCAACCAGACAGGCGTCGACCTCAACGAGGCGATGCGGCGCTACGCCGACGGCTGCCCGCGCTGTCACGCCATCCCGTGCGGGTGCGAGTGACCCCGGACCCCGGACCCCGGACCCCGTCTCCACAGCTGACGGATTCCAGCCGATGCAATACCCTGTCTGCATGAGTTCTGTGCTCCCCCTCTGGGCCGGCGGCGACGGGGTGTTCGAGGCCGAGCCCGCGTTCGACACCACCGACGAGCTGCGCGCCCACCGCAAGCGCACGACAGCGATCGCCTATCGGCTGTTCGGGGAGCTCGGATGGGGGCTGCTCGGCGACGGGCACATCAGCGCCCGCGATCCGGAGCGGACCGACGCCTTCTGGCTGCTCAAGTACGGCGTTCCGTTCAACGCGGCGACGGTCGCCGACCTGGTGCTGGTCGGGCCGGACGGGTCGCTGCTCGACGGTGAGGGCGAGATCAACATGACCGCCTTCTACATCCACGCACCCGTTCACGAGGCGCGGCCAGATGTCGTCTGCGCAGCGCACACGCACACGGCGTACGGCACTCCGTGGGCGGCCAACGTCGAGCGCTTCCGGATGATCTGTCAGGAGGCCACCGCCTTCTTCGAGGATCACACGATCTTCGACGGCGAGGAGGTGCAGGTCTCGGACCTGGAGACGGGCAAGCGCATCGCTGCCGCACTCGGGGACGCCAAGGCGACCATCCTTCGCAATCACGGACCGCTGACCGTCGGTCGCTCGGTCGAAGAGGCGATCGGCTGGTTCCTCGAGATGGAGCGAGTCGCCGAGGTCCACGTCAAGGCAAACCGGGCACAGCCGATCTCGGACGAGGCCGCTCGCGTGGCGGCTCGGGAGATAGGCCATCCTGCCAGCGCCCACACCGCGTTCACCTATGCGGTGCGCTCGAAGATCCCGGACCCGTCGGTGGTCGATTGAGCCGATGAGCCTCGACGACTGGGTCCCGCGCGCGGACGAGGAGACCCGGCACGCAGTCGACATCGACGCCCCACCCGAGCAGGTGTGGGTGGCTCTCCACGAAGCAGATTTCGGCGAATCGCTACTCGTGAGGGTGCTGTTCATGGCGCGGGGGATCGGGGTGCGCCGCGCCGACATGGCGGCGTTCTTGGAGCGAGAGTTCACGGTTCTCGAGTCGGCGCCGCCCACCCTGTTGGTCCTGGGCTTGGTCGGCAGGCCCCACCGGTCCCAGATCGATCACGTCGACCCTGACGAGTTCGTGCGCTACCGGCGACCCGGTTCGGTTCAGATCGGCTGGTCCTTCGAGGTCGAGCCGCAGGAGGCGGGTTCGCGGGTCACCACGAGGACCCGCATCGCAGCCACGGATGCGGTCGGGCTGCGGCGCTTCCGTCGGTATTGGCGCCTGATCAAGCCGTTCTCGGGCCTCACCCGCCGCGGCATGTTGGCGGTGATCAAGCGGGAGGCCGAACGTGCCGTCCGATTGTGAGCTCATCACGTCCGGCCTGCTGGCCCAGCCGGCGAACGCGCTTTCGAGCCTGGCCTTCATCGTCGCGGCGGTGGCGATCGGGCGGCGCCATCTGGTGGGGGCGGTGGCGCTGGCGGCGGCCGGAGTCGGCTCGTTCCTCGGCCATGGCGGTGTCTCGTCGATCCCGGGCCTGGCACACGACGTCGGCCTGGCGGCGTTGGTGGCCGTCGTGGCCTTCGAACTGTGGCGGCTGCGCCGAGATCTCCCATGGATCTGGATCGCCACGCTGGCAGCCGGGGCAGGGATCTGGGCGTTGAGCCGCACAGGAGGGCCTCTCTGTGCCGAGTCGACCTGGTTCCAGGGACACGCGGCCTGGCATGTGCTGGCGGCGGTCGGAACGGCGGGGATCCTGGTTGCGGCGCTCAGTGCTCGAGCAACTCGACCGGCTCTCCGTTCGCAACCGACGGATGGTCCCCGCGGCGCAGCGCCTCGGCGATCTCGTTGATCGCGGTCTTGGAGTCGGTCCACCCGTGGATCCGGTAGGCGTAGTCGGCTCGTTCGTAGCCGGGTCGCTCGGCGGTCACGATCCACGGTCTGCCCGTGATGGCGTTGTAGGCGAATGTCCCGATCACGAGCACCCAGAACAGCAGGTACTGCGCCAGGAACAGCAGCGCCGGCAGTCCCACGAACACCAGGAACAGGATGGCGGCGATGACGGCCAGGGCGATGGCGATGAACTTGAGGGCCTTCAGCAGAAGGCCCAACAGCCCGGCCGCCCCTGCGCCGGCTCCGCCTCCGCCGCTCTTGCCTCGACCTCCACCGCCGCGGCTGCGTCCGCCGCCGCCACTGGCGCCGCGAAAGCCGCCCCCTGACGATCCTCCGGTCCAGCCGCCGCCCGACGAGCCACCGCTACTCGACCCGCCACGCCACGAGCCGCCCCATGGCCGACCAGAGAAGATCCACCAGCCTCCGTCGCGCGGCCTGCTGCTCGAGAGGTCGGGGTTGTCTCGATAGGGATTGGGCGCCGGTGGTTGGAGGGGCCCGGCATGCGGCTTGCGGATCGGCGTCCTGTTGGAGTGCGCCTCAGCTGGCGGTTCGTAGTCCGGGGCATACGGATCGACCCCGAACCGGAAGCCCCGGTAGCGCGGTCGACGGGCAAGCCAGTGCCGGCCGACGATCCACTTCGTGCCGTCGGGCCCAGTGACGTATCGCTTGCGAATACCCCCGCTCATGCCGCCCGTATCCGATGGCCCTCGTATGCGATGGACCTAGTGTACGAAGCCATGCGATTCATGCTGACGGTGCTGGCGCTCGTGCTGGTCTCGGCTCCGGCGTTCGCCCAGGCGGAGGCCGATCTCGTGGCGATCCTCTCCGCCTCCCAGGTCTATGTCGAGGACGGGGCCGAGAGGGTCGATATCTCCCGTCTCCAGGAGAGCGTGGGGCGGGCAGCTGATCTGGACCTCGACCTCCGCATCGCGGTGCTGGCAGACGAAGGCGACGCCGAGAGCACGGCGGTGTCGCTGCGGGACGCCCTCGGCGGCGTCACCGTCGTCGTGTTCACCGCTGATCAGTTCGGGGTGGCGAGCGCCGAGGTCTCGTCCGACCGGCTCGGCGACGCTCTCGAGGCAGCCGGCGAGGCCCTGGCCGGCGAGTCGATCGAGGACGGTGTCGGGGCCTTCGTGCAGGCGCTCGAGCCAGGTCCCGGTTTCCCCTGGGGCTGGGTGGTCGCCGTGGTGGTCGCCGGCGTGCTCGTGCTGGCGTTCGGGGGCCGCTTCTGGGACTCCAAGGCGCGGGCGGAGCGCCAGGCCAGGCGGATCGCACGATGGAAGTCGGAGCTTCGCGAACGGGCCTCTGCGATCTCCGACGAGGTGCTGGATCTGTCCGACCGGGTCGAGCTGGCCGACTCCGTGGCGCTCTCCACGAGATACCGCGACGCGGTGGCCGAGGTGCGAGACGTGGAGGCGATCATCGAGGATGCCGAAGGCGCCCACGATCTCGACGACGTGGAGTCGCGCATCAGCGAGCTGGAGGAGCTCTTCCGTCGGATTCGCGCCGACGTCGAGCAGGGCACCGCTAGCCGTTGAGGCGCTCGGCACGGATGTGCGTCGGGCGGATGGCTCCATCCTCCACGGCTTCGGCGAGCGCGAAGCGCACGTCGATCCAGCGCTCGTAGGTCGCCTCGTCGATCAAGCCCTCGGCCTCCTTGCGCAGCGGGCCGGCGATCGTCTCGGCCTCCTGGCGTGCCAGGTGCACGTACCAGTCGTGTCGGTCGATGATCTCGATGTCCACGTAGCCGGCCGACTCGGCAGCAGCTTCGATCTCGGCGGCGGTGGCCAGACGGAAGTCGAGCTCGGCCAGTTCGGCATAGCGGCGGTAGCTCGCCATCTCTCCGGCTCCCTCGCCTCCGAGCCAGTCGCTCACCGCCAGGTGGCCGCCGAGGCAGGTCACCCGGTGCATCTCCGCATAGATCGCCTCTTTGTCCTCCACATGGACCAGTGCGTCCTTGCTGAACACGACATCGAAAGCACCATCGCCAAAGGGCAGATCGCCGGGTTCGACATGGCGGAGCTCGATGCGGTCTGCCACCCCGGCCTGCTCGAGGTGCCGGCGGGCGCGCTCGAAGAGCTGGGGTTCGACGTCGATGCCGGTCACGAGCGCGCCGAGGCGCGCCAGCGTCACCGCGGGGCCGCCGAGACCTGACCCGATGTCGAGCAGTCGACGGTCCCGGAGAGCGATCCCCTCGACGATCTCCATCACCTCGGCGGAGCCGCCCGGCGACATGAACCCCTGCCCCCAGATGAGCTCCAGGCGATCGAGGAAGTTCTCCGGATAGTGGATCTCCGCCATTGGCCGACAAGGTACTGTCCGCGCGATGCGCGTGCTGGTCACGGGAGGCGGAGCAGGGATCGGTCGGGCCATCGCCGAGGCGTTCGCCTCCGATGGCGCGGCGGTCGTGGCGAACGACATCGACACCGCCACCCTCGAGAACCTGCCGGCGTCGGTCATCTCCCACACCGGCGACGTGTCCGACCCGGCAATCGTCGAGGAGCTGTTCGTGATGATCGAGGAGCGTCTCGGGGGCCTGGATGTCGTCATCAACAACGTGGGTGTGTCGGGCCCGACCGCACCCGTCGAGGACGTGGGCGTCGACGATTGGGACCAGACCATGATCTCGAACGTTCGCAGCCACTTCCTCTGTGCCGCGGCGGCGGTGCCGTTGCTGCGGCGCTCTGACGACCCGTCGATGGTGTTCATCTCGTCGACGGCCGGCACACATGGCTATCCGCTGCGCACCCCGTATGCGGCGTCGAAGTGGGCGGTGATCGGCCTCGCCCTGTCGCTGGCGATGGAGCTCGGTGAGTTCGGGATCCGCAGCAACGTCATCTGCCCGGGCACGATCACGAACGCTCGGATGGATCGGGTCATCGAGGCCGAGGCCGCTGCCACGGGTCTGGAGCCTGCCATCATCCGGGACCGCTATCGAGACCAGGTGTCCATGCGAACGCTCATCGACCCGACCGACATCGCTGCCATGGCGGTGTTCCTGGCGTCGCCGGCGGCTCGCTATGTCAACGGCCAGGTGATCGCCGTCGACGGTGGCACGGAGACACTGCGGACGACCTTCCGGAGGTGACGGCGTGAGCGAGCATCGAGCGCGACCCGGCGTGCTCTTCCTGTGCGTCCACAACGCCGGCAGATCACAGATGGCGGCCGGCTGGATGCGGCACCTCGGTGAGGGACTCGTCGACGTCTTCTCGGCCGGTTCCGAGCCGGCGGAGTCGGTGAACCCCTCCGCCGTGGCGGCGATGGCCGAGGTGGGCATCGACATCTCCAAAGCGGGGCCGAAGCGATGGACCAGCGAGATGCTCGGGGCCGTGGACGTCGTCGTGACGATGGGGTGCGGCGACTCCTGCCCGGTGGTCCCCGGCACCCGGTACGTGGACTGGGAGCTGCCCGATCCCGCCGGCCAGTCCGTCGAGGCCGTCCGCCCCATCCGCGACGACATCGAACTCCGGGTCCGC
>JBPEXB010000527.1:0-11535 GCA_052032125.1 Acidimicrobiia bacterium | reverse complement strand
GTGCACCTCTACAACACGGTCGACGATCTCGACCGCCTGCTGGGCGCCCTGGAGCGCGCCCGCGGTTGATGGCCACGCGGCTGATCAGGCCAGCCAGCGCACCAGCCGGACGAGCAGCTCGATGATCCGCCAGCCGATGTAGAGGGCGCCGAGGGCGATCATCAGCTTGAAACTGAAGGGTGCGGGGGGATACGCCTCGCCGTCGGCTTCCTCCGGCACGTCGCTCATCGACGGGCCTTCTGCGGGGATCGCCGCCTCGCATGGATGTGGATCGGCGTCCCCAGGAAGTCGAACTCGGCGCGCAGCCGACGCTCGATGTACCGCAGGTAGTCGCTGGCCAACTCGCCGCCCCCGACGAAGAGGATGATCGTCGGCGGAGCGGTGGCCGCCTGCACCGCGTACATCACCTTGGGGCGCCTGCCCTTGCGGACCGGCGGCGGGTGGGCGGCGGTCCAGTCGGACACCAGCCGGTTGAGCGTCCCGGTCGGGATCCGCTGGTACCGGGTGGCGAGGACTGCGTCGACCGCCGGCCCGAGTCGCTTCAGGCGGGCACCGGTCTTGGCAGAGATGCGGATCACGGGCGCCCAGCCGACGAACGCCAGCCGGTCCCCCACCCCGTCGGTCGTCCATTCCCGCTGCTCGGCGTCGGCGATGTCCCACTTGTTGAGCACGATCACGAGCGAGGCGCCCGAGGCGGCGGCTTCCTCGGCGATACGCTGGTCCTGATGGGTGACGCCGTCGATGGCGTCGATGAGCAGCAGTGCCACGTCCGCGTGCTTCAGCACCTCACGCGCCCGCAGGATGGCGAAGAACTCGACGTCCTCACCCACCTTGGGGCGGCGCCTGATGCCGGCGGTGTCGACCACCCGATATTCGGACCCGTCGATGTCCACCACGGCGTCGATCGGATCGCGGGTGGTGCCGGGCACCGGCGACACGACCACCCTCGTCTCGCCGAGCAGGCGGTTCAGCAGCGTGGACTTGCCGACGTTGGGGCGACCGATGATGGCCAGCGTCGGCAGCTCCTCTTCGTCGTCGAGCTCGTCCATGTCCGGCAGATCACGAACGACCACATCAAGCACGTCGGCCACACCGATGCCATGGATGGCCGAGACCGGGTATGGCTCACCCAGACCGAGGCGGTAGAACTCCCCGAGGTCGGCGGCGATGGCGTCGTTGTCCGCCTTGTTGGCGACGAGCGTCACCCGATCCCCCACCGTCCGGAGGAGCTCGGCGACCGCCGCGTCATCGGGGGAGATGGCGGCTTGGGCGTCGATCACGAACACGATTGCGTCGGCGGCGGCGATGGCGGCCTCGGCCTGCGTGCGGATGTCGGCCACCAAGTCGTCGTCTGCAGACGCCTGCCAGCCGCCGGTGTCCACCACGGTGAACTCGCGGCCGTCCCACTCGGCGTCGAACTCGCGCCGGTCGCGGGTGACACCCGGCATCTCCTCGACGACCGCAGCTCGCCGCCCGACGATGCGGTTGACGAGGGTCGATTTGCCGATGTTGGGCCGCCCGACGACGGCCACGATGGGCTTGGAACGTCTCACGATGGTTCTCGGGGTGGGGACCGGCAGTCTACGGGGTCGCCGATGCCTGCATTCCGCACCGCACCGGTACCATCGCCCCATGGCCCAACCCCGTCCCACCAAGGTCCTCCTGGCCGAGCCGCGCGGCTTCTGTGCCGGTGTGGACATGGCGATCAAGGCGCTCACCTGGATGGTCAAGATCTTCGAGCCGCCTGTCTACTGCTACCACGAGATCGTCCACAACCGCTTCGTCGTCGAGGCCTTCGAGCAGGTCGGGGTCGTGTTCGTGGAGTCGATCGACGAGGTGCCAGACGGCGCCCCGGTGATGCTCTCCGCCCACGGGTCGGCCCCGGAGGTCGTCGATGCGGCCAACCAGACGGCCGGGGTCGTGATCGATGCGGTCTGCCCGCTCGTCACCAAGGTCCACCACGAGGTCAAGAAGGTGGCGGCCGACGATTTCGACATCATCTACATCGGCCACCACGGGCATGACGAGGCGGTGGGGACGGTGGCTGAGGCCCCTTCCGCGATCACGCTCGTGGAGCCCGAGATCGGGCTCGGCGACTTCGCCCCGAAGGATCCCGACAAGGTGGCGCTGTTCGCCCAGACGACCCTGGGCCTGCACGAGTGGGAGTCGGTGCTGTCCGAGGCCTCCGAGCGTTTCCCGGAGCTGGTGACGGCTCGCAAGTCCGACCTGTGCTACGCCACCACCAACCGCCAGGACGCGGTGCGAGCGATGGCCGAGAAGTGCGACCTCATCCTGGTCGTCGGGTCCGACAACTCCTCCAACACCCAGGCGCTGGTCCGAACGGCGCACATCATGGGGGTCGCCGCCCACCGCGTGGACTCGGCCGAAGCGGTCGACGCAGGGTGGCTGGAGGGCGTCGACGTGGTCGGGGTGACCGCCGGTGCCTCGGCGCCCGACCATCTCGTCCGCGAGGTCATCGATCGGCTGAACCCGATCGAGGGCTTCGAGCTGTTCCACCTCACCGAAGAGGGTGAGTACTTCCCGCTCCCCCGCCAGCTGCGCGGCTTCCTGCGGGCGCTGAGCGCCGCGGTGGCGATCGGCTACACGGCCCGCCCGTCGGATGCCGACGGGCCGCTGGATCGCGATCGCGAGCTGACGGCCACCGACGCGCTCGACGCCCTGGTGTAGCGAGCTCCGGTCAGGCCCCCAGGCCGCGCTCGGCCGCCAGGTCCACGATCACCCGTACGACCTCGTCCTGGCCGATGTCGGACGTGTCCACCTCGACGGCGTCGTCGGCCGCCGTCAGCGGCGACACCTGACGGTTGGAGTCGGCTCTGTCTCGCACCGCCAGTTGCTGGTGCACCTCCGAGACCGCCGCGTGCGGTGTCTCGCCGGCTCGACGGGCGGCCCGGACCTCCGGGCGAGCGGTCAGGAACACCTTGAGAGGTGCCTCGGGGAAGACCACGGTCCCGATGTCGCGACCTTCGACCACGGCACCGTCGGGGTGCTCGGCCACCCAGCGCCGCTGGCGGTCGACGAGGTTCGCTCGCACGCTCGGGTAGGCGGCGATCCGGCTCACTTCGGCGGTGACGCGATCCGAGCGAATCGCAGCATCCATGTTGAGGCCCTCGACGAACATCGAACCTTCCGCGAAGCCGAGGTCGGCCCCGGTCACGGCCGCCAGGACCTCGGCCTCGATGGCCAGGTCGACCCGCTGCACGATCGTCACGACCGTGGCTGCCCGGTAGAAGGCGCCGGTGTCGAGGTGGGCCCACCCGAGTTGGTCGGCCACGCCGCGCGACACCGAGGTCTTGCCCACCCCGCCCGGGCCGTCCACGGCGATCACCTTCACGACAGCGATTCCAGCATGTCGAAGAACTCCGGCCAGGTCTTTGCCACGCAACCCGGGTCTTCGATGCTGATCCCTTCCTGTCGCAGCCCGGCGACCGCGAACGACATCGCCATGCGGTGATCGTCGTAGGTGGCGATGGTGGCCGGGCGGGTGGGACCTGGTGTGATCTCGATCCAGTCGTGCCCCAGGCTCACCGAGGCGCCCAGCCGCGTGAGCTCGGTGCGTAACGCCTCGAGCCGATCCGTCTCCTTGATGCGCAGCGTGCCGAGCGAGCGGAAGCAGGTCGGGCCGGCGGCGAAGGCGGCGAGCACCGCCAGGGCCAGCGCCGAGTCGGGTGCGTCGTTCAGGTCCGCGTCGACTCCGCCGAGCTGCTGGGGCCCTGTGACGGTGATCCCGCTGCCGTCCCACGCGACATGGCAGCCCATCGCTCGCATGATGTCGAGCGCTCGCATGTCCGCCTGGGTGCTCGACGGGTCGATGCCGGCGACGGTGATCGGCACCCCGGTCAACGCTCCCACCGCCCAGGGGTACACCGCGGCCGAGGCATCCGCCTCGACGAGGAATCGGGCCGGGCGATAGCCGGTCGACTCGACCCTGATCGTGTCATCGCCCTCGAAGGAGGCATGGGCGCCGAACGCCTCCATCACCTCGATCGTGGTCTGGAGGTAGGGCCGCGACACGACGACGTCGCCCAGCTCGAGGATGGTGGCCTGCTCGGCTCTCGGGGCCGCCAGCATCACTGCCGAGGCGAACTGGCTCGACCGAGAGACATCGATGCCGGTGCGACCGCCGCGCAGTGTCCCGCCCTGGATGCGGAGCGGTGGGACGTCATCCTCTCCTACGTGGTCGATCTCGGCCCCCAACCGGCGCAGCACGTCCACCAGGTCGCCGATCGGCCGCTGCCGCATCCGCTCGGTGCCGTCGACGATGCTCTCACCATCGGCGAGCGTGGCGGCGGCCGTGATGAACCGGGCCGTCGTGCCCGAGGCGCCGACGTCGAGGGCCGCCCCGCGAAGGTGGCCGGTCGAGCGCACCTCGACGGCTCCCTCGCCGTGCCCGATGCGGACTCCCATCGCCTGGAGGCACCGCTCCATGGCCTCGGTGTCCTCGCTCACCAGCGGCGCCAGGATCTCCGACGTTCCCGGGGCCAGCGCCGCCACCAGCAGCGCCCGGTTGGTGATGCTCTTCGACCCGGGCGGCCGCACCACCGACGGCCTGACCGGCCGGGTCACCACTTCGTACGGCGCCGTCATCCTGACTCACCTTCGTCCGCGCCCATCGTGGCAGCCGCATAGAGGGACCGGACCTCATCGACCGTCAGCGCCCGCCACGACCCTTCCGGGAGCGATCGATCCCGCACCGGCCCGATCGCCGATCGGTGGAGGCGGATGACGGGGTGACCGAGCTCATCACACATCCGGCGGACCTCGCGGTTGCGGCCCTCCCCCATCACCAGCTCGAGGTGGGTCCGGTCACCGTGGCCGTCGATGACCCTGGCGCTGATGGCCGCGGCCGGTCCGTCCTCGAGCTCGACGCCGGACGACAGCCGGCGCACCAGTCGCTCCGGCACCCTGCCCTCGACGAGCACCTCGTAGGTCTTGGTCACACCGTGGCGCGGGTGAGTGACGAGGTTGGTCAGGTCGCCGTCGTTGGTGAGCAGCAGCAGCCCGGTGGAGTCGGCGTCGAGACGTCCGACCGGAAACACCCGCGGCTCGGCGGGCACCAGGTCGACCACCGTCGGGCGGCCCTGGGGGTCGGAGGCCGTCGAGACGACGCCGGCAGGCTTGTGCAGGAGCCAATGCACCAGACCGGGGGCCGTCGGGAGCGGGATGCCGTCGATCGCGATCTGCTGACGAGCGGCGTCGACCTTCTGCCCGATGCTGGCGACCTCGCCGTCCACGACGACCCGACCCTGTTCGATCATCTCCTCGGCGGCCCGTCGCGAGGCGAGGCCGCTGCGGGCGATCACCTTCTGCAGCCGCTCAGGCCCCGGGTTCTGGCTCACCGGCGATGCGGAAGGTCTGCTCGAGCGACTCGACCACCTCGGGCGGTGGGACGTGGTCGGCGAGCGGCGGCAGCTCGTCGACGGCCTGCAGGCCCAGCTTCTCGAGAAACAACGGTGTGGTGCGGTAGATGGCCGGGTTGCCGGGCGTCTGGAGGCGCCCCGCCTCCTCGATCAACCCGCGTCGCTCGAGCGTGCGGACCGCCGAGTCCGAATCGACGCCCCGCAGTTCGGCGATCTGGCCGCGGCTGACCGGCTGGCGATACGCCACCACGGCGAGTACCTCGAGGGCGGCTCCGGACAGGCGGGTGGCGGTTGCCGTGGCCGAGAAGCGCTCGAGGTAGGGGTGCGCCTCGGGCTTGGTGTAGAGGCGCCATCCGCCGCCGACCTGGCGCAGCGTGATCCCGCGGTCCTCGGCAGCCAGCTGATCCGACCAGGCCACCAGCCGGGCCTTGACGTCGGCGACCGGGCATTCGAGCACCTCGGCCAGCTCGCCCTCGGGGATCGGCGCCTCGGCCACGAAGAGAATGGCTTCGAGTGCGGCGTCGACGTTCACGGGCGGCTCCACTCGCTGCTGAGATGACCGGGCGAGGCATCCGACCGATGCCGGATGTCGATGCTCGACAGCCAATCGTTCTGAGCGACTTCGATGGCCCCCCAGCGGGCCAGCTCCAGCAGCGCCAGGAAGTAGGCGACGACCTCCACCCGGCGACTGCAGTGCTCGACCAGCTGGTCGAAGCTGGTCTCGATCTCCTGGCCGACCCGGATGCGAATGTCCGCCAGCGCCTCGTCCACCGAGGGCAGGTCGAAGTCGAGATGGTCCACGTCGGGATCGGTGGGGCGGGGCTCCATGACCCGGTGCGCCAACTGGGCGAGCTCGTTGGGGGTGACCATCAGCCGCACCTGCGGAGCGGGCACCTGGATGACCTGATCGATCCCCACCTCCCTGGGCACGAGGCGTTGTTGCTCGCCGATCCGGTGAGCGAGCACCGCCGCGACGTCCTTGAACGTCACGCAGGCGAGGAGCCGGGACAGCAGTCGGTCGCGCTCCTCGAGCAGTGCCAGGTCATCGTCGAGGTCGAGTTCCTGGTCGTCAGGCAGGAGGTGGCGGGCCTTGAGGTGGATCAACGTGGCGGCGATCAGCAGGAACTCGGAGGCCACCTCGAGATCCATCTTCTGCATCTCGTCGATGAACCCGAGATACTCGTTCACGATGTCGGTGAGGCTGACCTTGGTGATGTCGACCTGCCGCCGGGTGATCAACTGCAGCAGCAGATCGAGCGGCCCTTCGAACACTGCCGTCTTCACTTCGTAGGTCACGTCCGACCCCTGGTGTGCGAACCGTCATCGTAGGACGGTGCCGGGAACCCCAGGCGGCTTTGCGGACGACCCGCAGTCAGCGCCGGGCGCGATCGGCCATCCCGAGCAGCGTCCAGTCGTCCACGGGGATCGAAGCGGGCCGCGCACCGTGGTGGTGCCGTGCGTAGTCCACGACCAGCGGCTCGGCGCCGGCGGCCTCGAGCTCGGCCGCCGCCAACGCGCCGTGGTCGATGTACGAGCGAATCCGGCCGCCGGCGCGGAACCGGAAGGCGCGCACGAGCGAGGCAACGACCCGGCCGATGACGCCGAGCCGGGCATGGCGCTTGCCGACGTCATGCAACAACGCCGCCCTGACCAGCTCAGGCCGGTCACCTGCTCGAGCGGCGACATGGCGAGCCGCCGCCAGCCCGTGACGCTGGTCGGCGCGAGGCTGCTGCCAGAACATCGCCCGCTCGCCGTCGGATCGCAGCCAGCCGGCCACCTCGGCCTGCTCGGCAGGACGGAGCGCCCGGGCCGACAGCACGTCGAAGAACCTGGCCACCAGATGGGGGGCCTCTCGCAATGGCGCCGTCATGCGATCAACCGGCCGACGAAGGTGATGATCGACTCGAACGGCTCGTTGTTCAGCAGCCCGCGCCCGAGGAAGGCGAGTAGGAACAGCGTGGCGATGCCCCACGGCTCGAAGCGCTCGAACCGCGCTCGACCGGACGGCGACAAGAAGGTCGCCAGGATCCGGCTGCCGTCGAGTGGCGGGATGGGCAGCAGATGCATCACGGCCATCGTGAGGTTGGCGAGGAGGAACAAGCCCAGGAACCGGGCGGCCAGGACCGATTGGGTGATCGGCGCCAGGAAGCGGGCAGCGATGGCCGCCATCAGCAGGTTGGCAGCCGGTCCGGCCAGCGAGCTGAGGACCACCTGCCGCCGCGGGCCGGGACGGCCAAGGTCGTAGGAGAGCGGTTTGGCCCAGGCGTACGAGGTGGCGTTCGACACGGCAGCGAACAGCGGAAAGAACACGGATCCGAGCGGATCGACCACGCTCTTCACGGTCGGGTTCAGCCGTCCTGCCATCCTCGGCACGTGGTCCCCGACCGCCTGGCCGACCCGGGCGCGGGCGAACTCACGGATGAACAGGGCGATCAGCAGGGTGCCGAGGTAGACGCCTGCGGTGATGACGACGTCGAGGCCTCCGTTGGACGAGAAGCCTGCGCGCACGAATCAGGCTCGTGCCGACTTGCAGTCCACGCAGAGCCGGGCGGTGGGGCGGGCCTCCATGCGCTCGGGAGAGATCTGCGAGCCACACCGGTCGCAGGTGCCGTAGGTGTTGTCGGCGATGCGGGCGAGCGCCCCGTCGACCTCGTCGAGGTGGGTCTTGAGGGTCTCGACCAGTCCGAGGACCTCGGTCCGCTCGGCGGTGATGGCTGCGGCGTCGGCGAAACCCTCACCGAAGTCGAGGTCGCGGCGCAGGTCGCCGTCCTCGTTGGCACCGAGCTCTCCGAGCTGGTGGACCAACTTCGCCCTATCTTCTTTGAGCACCTCGCGTGCGGCCGAATAGTCGGCCATCAGGGCCTCTCTCTCATCGGCGTCGGCTCACCCCGCTGCTCGTGGATGGGCCTCGACGTACACCTCTCGGAGATGTTGCAGGGACATACGCGTGTACACCTGCGTGGTCGAGACACTAGCGTGACCGAGAATTTCCTGGACCGTGCGCAGATCCGCGCCGCCCTCCACCATGTGCGTCGCCGCCGAGTGACGGAGCACGTGGGGCGAGACCCTGGCGATGTCGATCCCCACCCGGTCCGCATGCCGGCGCACGATGTCGAACACCGCCTGGCGGCTCAGGCGACGGCCCCGAGCGCTGAGGAACATCGCCCCCGGGTCCTCGCCGGCTCTCCGCAGATCCATCCGATCCGGCAGGTAACGGTGGATGGCGTCGACCGCCGCCCCTCCCAGCGGCACGAACCGCTGTTTGTCCCCTTTTCCGGTGACGAGGGCCGAGCGTGTGTCGAGATCGACGTCCATCACGTCCAGCCCGATCACCTCACTGACCCGGGCGCCGGTCCCGTACATCGTCTCGAGCAGCGCCCGATCCCGCCGCCCGAGCGGTGACTCGAGGTCGGGGGCTTCGACCAGGCGGATGGCATCGGCCACGTCGAGTGCCTTCGGCAGCGGCTGGCGCCGCTTCGGGGTCTCGGTGAACCGGGTCGGATCCTCGTCCGTCCAGCCCTCGGCCACGGCGAAACGATGCAGGCCGCGAATGGCTGCCAGCCGTCGGGCGACGGTGCTGGGTGCCAGACGCCGCTCGGCCAGAGCCTGGAAGTAGGCGTCGATCCGCTCGGGCGTGGGTGGCCGCCCGTCCAGGTGCTCCCGGTACTCGCGCAGATCGCGCCGGTAGGCGGCGACCGTGTTGGCGCTCAGGCCCCGCTCGACGGCCAGGGCCGAGAGGAACTCGTCGATCTGTTCGGACACGTCGGGCGGCACGATGCCCTCCGTCAGGGTCGTGCCAGAAGATACGCCATCAACCCGATCATGGACTTGCCGTCGTCGATCGCCCCCGAGTCGAGTTGCGAGCGGAGGTCGGCGTGCGGCACCACGACCACCTCGGACGTCTCTTCCTCCGGCCCGTGCGGCGTCCGGCCCACGTGGTCCAGGTCGGTCGCCAGGAAGACCGTGGAGTATTCGTCGGTGAACCCGGGCGAGTTCCAGAACGCCGTCAGGCGCTCGAGTCGGCCAGGCCGATACCCGATCTCTTCGACACACTCGCGACGGGCTGCCTCCTCGAGCGGCTCACCGTCGACGTCGAGCTTCCCCGCCGGAAGCTCCAGGAGCGCCCGAGCCGCTGCGGCCCGGAACTGGCGGATCATGACGACGCCGTCGTCGAGGACCGGGACGACGACCACCGCCCCCGGATGCCGGACGACGGATCGCACCACAGCGTTGCCGCCGGCATCGACGTAGTGGAGATTCTCGATGTCGAAGAAGGTCTCGGTGTCGATCGCTTCGGCCCGGACGAACTCGAGCCCGCCGTCGTCGGCGCTCGGCAAGGGTCAGCCGGCTTCGGTCGGCTGCGGCTCGGGCTGCGTCTCGGTGGCCGCCACGTCGGCCGGGGCGATCATCTGGCGCCGGTACCGGTCCGCCGCGGCCATGAACCCCGTGAACAGCGGGTGAGGAGCCGTCGGGCGGGACTTCAGTTCGGGATGCGCCTGGGTCGCCACGAAGTACGGATGCGACGGCAGCTCGATGTACTCGACGAGTTGCTCGTCGGGCGAGATGCCCGACAGCGCCATGCCGGCCTCCTCGAGGTCGTGCCGGTAGCGGTTGTTGACCTCGAACCGGTGGCGGTGCCGTTCGTAGACCAGCTCCTGGCCATACAGCTCCCGCACCTTCGAGCCCTCGGCCAGCTTGGCGGCGTACGTGCCGAGCCGCATCGTCCCGCCCATGTCCGACACGTCGACCTGGCTCTCCATGAGATCGATGACTCGATGCTCGGCCGTGGGGTCGAACTCGGCAGAGTGCGCTCCCGGCAGCCCGACGACGTTCCGGGCGAACTCGATCACTGCGCATTGGAGCCCGAGGCAGAGGCCCAGGTAGGGAATGTTGTGCTCGCGGGCGTGTCGGATCGCCCGGATCTTGCCTTCCACGCCCCGGACGCCGAATCCCCCGGGCACGAGGATGCCGTGCAGGCCGTCGAAGTAGCCGTCGGCGAACAGGCCGTCGATGTCGTCGGAGGGAATCCACCGCAGGTCGAGCTTCACCCCGTTGGCCAGCGCTCCGTGCCGCAGCGCCTCCACGACCGACAGATAGGCGTCGGGGAGACCGACGTACTTGCCGACCACCCCGATCGTCACCTCCTCGGTGGCGGAGAGGGCCCGATCGACCATGTCGGTCCAATCGGTCAGGTCCGGCGGTCGCGTGTCGAGGTGCAGTGCCTCGACGATCGCCCGGTCGAAGCCCTGCTCGTGGAGGATGAGGGGCACCTCGTAGATGTCACGGGCGTCGGGCGCCGCGATCACCGCCTCAGGGGCGACGTCGCAGAAGAGCGAGATCTTGCGGCGGATGGCATCGTCGATGGCCTTCTCCGATCGGACCACGATCGCGTCGGGCTGGATGCCTCGCGAACGGAGCTCGGCCACCGAGTGCTGGGTCGGCTTGGTCTTCAGCTCCTCGGACGGGCCGATGTAGGGCACCAGCGTCAGGTGCACGTAGACGACGTTGCTCGGGCCGACGTCCTTGCGGAACTGCCGCACCGCTTCGAGGAACGGCAAGATCTCGATGTCGCCCACCGTGCCGCCGATCTCGGTGATCACGACGTCGACGCCGTCGCGGTCGCCGATCCGCCGGATCCGCTCCTTGATCTCGTTGGTGATGTGTGGGATCACCTGGACCGTGTCGCCGAGGTAGTCGCCGCGGCGCTCCTTGTTCAGCACCGAGAGGTAGATCGAGCCGGTGGTGACGTTGGAGTCGCGACGCAGGCTCTCGTTGGTGAAGCGCTCGTAGTGACCGAGGTCGAGGTCCGTCTCACCGCCGTCGTCGGTGACGAAGACCTCACCGTGCTGGAAGGGGTTCATCGTGCCAGGGTCGACGTTGATGTAGGGGTCGAGCTTCTGGTTGACGACTCGCAGGCCCCTGGCCTTCATCAGCCGCCCGAGCGATGCGGCGGTGATGCCTTTGCCGAGACTGGAGGCCACGCCGCCCGTTACGAACACGTATTTCGTCACGGGATGACAGCGTAACAGAGCAGGGTGCTGATCCAGCGGAGCGGGATCAGCACCCTGCGTACCGAGTACTCAGTACTGAGTACTGAGTACTGCGCGTCAGGTGGATCGGGAGGTGCGGGCCTTCTCGAGGAGCTCTTCTGCGTGCT
>JBPEXB010000526.1:0-3339 GCA_052032125.1 Acidimicrobiia bacterium | reverse complement strand
GCCGAGCGCTCCGGCCTCGATCTCCTTCTTCATCGTCTCCCAGTCCGGCGCGGGCGCGTCCAGGGCGAACAGCCGCTCGAGCGCCGCCTGGGGGTCACGGCGCGACGGGAGCAGGTAGGCGTCGATGGCGGCGCGTATCACCGCACCCACTGAGGTCTGCTGCGCCTCGGCGAGACGCTCGAGTGCTTGCCGCTGACCGGGTGTCAGCAGCACCTGTGTTCGTTGCGAGAACATGCACATATCATACTATGTGCAGGACCAGCAGTGATCACGCCGTCGAGAGGGTCGCCTCCTGTGAGGCCGCCTTCCGGCCGCGGAATGCCCGCCAGGCCAGCACGGCCAGGGCGGCGCCGCCGACCGTCACGGCGATGATCGTGATGATCGGCCCGATGATCGGGATCACGTTCGCCAGCATCAGGAACGCAGCACCGGCCAGCGCAGCCAAGTAAGGGTGTTCGCGGTTCTGGTCGCGGTCGACCAGCAGCTCCCCGATGAAGATCGCCGAGACCAGCCACCCGAGCAGGGCGAAGGCCGGCATCACGATCATCCACACCGCCAGCGAGGTCGGAATGGCGATGACGGTGATGAGCAGCAGGCCGGCGGCCACCGGCAGGACGATCCACAGCATCGCCCCGGCGACCACCACGCTGCCGAACTCCTCTCGGATGGCCAGACCGGCCTTGCGAGCGAGACCCGGCGCGACGGCTGCGAAGGCGAGGGCGCCCAGCAGAGTGAGCACACCCAGCCCGAGCACGAACACCAGCCCGAAGAACACGAGTGCACCGGTGATCTCGGTGACCCCCTCGACCACCGACCCCTCGATGGACACCGTCGGGTCCTGCATGACGAACGAGTCCGGCAACACGACATCACCGTTCACCACCGTGGTTCCCCGCAGGTCCACGACGCCGCTCACCACGACCACGGTCTCGACAGTGGCATCGGTCAGCGTGGCCGTACCGTCCACGACGACGACCGTCTCGGCGATGCCGCTCATGGTCAGATCGCCGTTGACGACCACGACCACCGTCAGCTCCTCCCCTGCCTCGACGACGGCGTCGCCGTTGACGCGGACCAGCACTCCGTCGGTCTGGGTGTCGGTCTGGGCGGCGGCGGCGAGCGGGACCGCCAGCAAGGCCAGCATCACGACCAGACTCAGCGCGGCTCGGCTTCTCATCATGCCTCCAGCACCTCGGCTCACCACCAGCAGATCAGGTGACCCGGCCGGCCGCTAGGGGCATCCGGCCCCACGCCGTTCAGCGGCTGATGCGGTAGAGGGCGGCCGGCCGATGCCCGACACCCTCCTGGCGCTGACCCGTCTCCTCCAGCTCGCCAGACGCCAGCATCCGACGGCGGAACGAGTCCTTGTTGGTCGGCTCGCCGAGGATCGTCTCGTGGATGCGCTGCAGGTCGAGCAGCGTGAACTCCTCGGGAAGCAGCTCGTAGCCCACCGGCGCGTAGCGGAGCTTCCCGCGCAGGCGCTTGACCACCATGCTCACCATGTCGCCGTGATCGAACGCCGGCTCGAGCGTGCGCCCGTCGTGAAGGAGGTCGACCGGCCCACCCTCTTCTCCCGACCATGGGACCCTGATCTCGGCGAGGCGCTGGTGGTCACCGACATCCAGCCGTCCCGCGTCCACCAACGCGTAATAGGCCACCGCCACGACCCGTGTACGGGGGTCTCGGCTCACCCCACCGAAGGTGTAGAGCTGCTCGAGGTAGACGTTCTCGACGCCGGCCTTGTCTCGCAGCACACGCGTCGCTGCGGCATCCAGCGACTCGTCGATACCGACGAACCCGCCAGGCAGCTGCCACCGGCCACGGTGCGGATGTTGATCTCGCTCGATCACCAAGACCCGGAGCCGACCCTCGTCTGCCGTGACCAGCGCCACATCGACCGCCAACGACGGTCGGTCGAAGTCGGCGGCCCGATAGCCGTCGAGGAACTCGGCTTCGTTCATCGAGCCACCATACGGAGCGACTGGTCGGACAGCCGAACGATGGCGCGCTGACCCCAGCCGACCAGGAGCCGATCGTGTTCGATCCCGTCGCCGAACGCGACGCCTCCCTGCTCCATCTCGCTGCGGATGATCAGTTCGTCACCGGCGCCGAGCAGACCCGAGGTCAGCGAAGCTCCGGTGGCCACCGACGGCCACGCCTCCCGGACGAAGAAGACCAGCTTGTCGTCGGTGGGCGCAGGCATCGGCTGGTCACGGCCTCGAGCCAGGGCGATGGATCGGGCCCACCCACCGGCCCCGGTCCCGGTCGCCACGATGATGCCCGACGACGACTGCCGCTCCTCGCCGGCCGGGCACGCCAGCAGGTAGCGGGAGGACTGGTGCGTCTCGTGACCGACGTAGATCTCGTTGAGCGCCACGAGACGCTGGCCGTCGTCGAGCACGCATTCGACCATGCGGCGCTCCTGGATGGAGTAGCGGCCGGCATCGAGCACGTCTGCGATCTCGGAGGGCGCGAACCGGACCAGCGAGCCCTCGTACCGCTCAGGATCCGGATTCACCCCGATCACCGGAAGGCCGCTCACGTACTTGGCCAGGTTGGGGACCAGCCCGTCCTGACCGACCGCCACGACGATGTCGTTCGGCTCGAAGAGAAACCCCGCCAGCGCCGGCCGGGTGACTCTGGCCCTCCTCCACGAGGTCGGGATGCTGCGCTCGACCATCGCCAGGGCCTGCTGCTGCATCTCGTCGCGACGTACGAGCTCGCCCGGCTCCTGGCCCCTCGTCTCGAGGAAGAAGCGTGCCTGGCCCGGCGTGCCGTGCCGGGCCAGGAGCTGCTGCCACTCGGTGTCGCGGCTCACGACCACGGCACGGGGAGCGATCGACGTCATCAGCCCTCCAGCCTCTTGGTGCCCGCTGCGACCAGCGACTGGAGCAACGCTCCGAACCCGTCGGGCGACACGTTGAGGTGGTCGATGCGCTCCAGCTTGCCGGCCAGTTCCTGGGCCGCCAGGCCGAGCATCACGGCCGGCGCCAGGTCCTCGTAGATCTCGATGCGGGCCGCCTCGGCCTCGTTGGTGGCCGCTTCGACGAGCCGGATCCCTTCGGCCTTCGCCTCGGCTCCCAGTCGGGCCTGTTGGGCCATCGCCTCAGCCTCGATCCGTCGGGCCGCCGCCTCGTCCTCGACCCGCTGACGCTCGTTTGCGCCCCGCTGGCTGATGAGACGCTCCTCGCGGGTGGCCAGCTCGATCTGGTTGGCCAGCTCGTTCTCGGCGATCGCCCGTTCCTTGTCGACGGCCAGCGCCCGGCGAGCGAACGTCGCCTCGTCGGCTGCCTGCTGCAGCCGCTCCCTGGTCGGGGCCTGGAGCGCCTTCTCCAACTC
>JBPEXB010000525.1:0-8244 GCA_052032125.1 Acidimicrobiia bacterium | reverse complement strand
GGAGGTGGCCGGCAGGCCGGAGGGGGCCGGTGCGGGTCGGTGCTTCTCGGCTCGGCCGAGCGCTGGTTCAGGGGCATCGACGCTCTGGATGACGATGGTGTGCGAGCCCCCTCAGCCCCTTCGGGACAGCTCCCCCCGAGGGGGAGCATGGCCTGCCGCCGATTCGGTACTTGGTACTCAGTACCCGGTACTCAGTACGCCGGGCGCAGCCCGGCTCATTGCTGGGCGGTCTGCTGTTGGGCGACGACCGGGGGTGGGGGCGGGGCGGGGGTGAAGGGGGTGAGCGGCTTGCGGGACATGCGCACACCGACCTCCATGCCCTCGGACTCGCCGAGGCCGTGGTAGACGCCGCGCAGGGGTGCCACGTCGTCGTAGTCGCGGCCGTGGCCGATCTTGATGTGGAGCTCGCCGACCAGGGCCTGATTGGTCGGGTCGAGACCCCACCAGCCGCGGCCGGGGATCAAGACCTCCACCCAGGCGTGAGTGGCCACCTCGATCGTGTCCTCGCCGGGGGCGTCGGCCTGGGTCGAATCGGCGGCGTACAGGTAGCCGCTCACGTAGCGAGCCGGCATGCCCAGCGAGCGATAGGCGGCCAGCGCGAGGTGGGCGTAGTCCTGACAGACGCCCGAGCGCGCCTCGAGGATCTCGGTGATGGACGTACCGACCTCGGTCGCCCCCGGCGTGTAGGTCAGGTGCTCGCCGACCCAGCGCTTGATGGCCAGCGCTTGCTCGGATGGGTCGTCGAGACCCTCGACGACCGGCGCAACCAACCCGGCGACCCGTCCGTCCCATCGGACGTGTGGCGTGGGCGCGAGGAATTCGAGCAACGAGTCCTGACTGCGGTCGTAGGGCTCGAACAACCCGGCCTCGGGTGACGTCTCCACCTCCGACTCGGCCACGACGGTCAGCCGCGTGTGCCGTCCGACGATCCCGAAGCAGTCCACCCAGGTGCCCCAGTAGTCCACGTGCGAGGCGATGCGGGAGTCAGGATCCACCGACACCGAGTAGGCGTCGACCCGTTGGCGGTGGTCGTCGGCCGGGCGGGCACGCAAGGCGTTGTGCGACTCGGTCACCTGCGTGGAGTAGGTGAACTCCATGTGATAGCGGATCGAAACGCGCATCAGTGGGCGTCGAAGCTGAACATGGCGGGCAGGCCGCCGAATTGGAACAGATCCTGGTGGAGCGCCTCGGCCGCCTCTCGGATCCCTCGCTCGAGATCATCGATGAGTTCCCCGAGGTCCTCGGAGCCCACCGCCGGGATGTCGGTGAACTGCAGCGCCGACGTGACCTGGCCGAGGCGGTTGGGCGACTTCCACTCACCGGCGCCGCGCACCTCGTTGATCAGCTCTGTGGCGTTCTCGAGGCAGTGCAACACGCCGAAGGGGAAGGTGGTCTCGGTCAGCAAGAACCGCACGACCTCGTCGCCCGAGGCCAGGGGGCCGAAGGTGCGCGTGAACGCGTGCCATCCGGACACGGAGCGGAGCAACGAGACCCATCCGGTCGGGTCCCCTGGCTCGATGTGGCGGGTGACGTCGATCATGCGCGCCGTCATCTCGGCCCGCTCGAGGAAACGGCCGACCATCAGATAGCGGTAGCCGTCGGTACGGCTCATCACGTCGGCGATCACGCCGCTGATCGACCGGCAGTCGCCGACGACGATGTCGTAGACGAGGCTGGGGCTCTCCAGCGCCAGGCCTTCGAGCGACCCGGACAGGATGCGCTCGTGGGCGACGTTGACTGCTTCCAGCAACTCGATGGGCACGATGTCGCGCATGTTCATGATGTTGGTGCGCATGGCCCGGACCGAGGAGGCGACGGAGGAGGGCATGGAGGCGTCGAACACCAGGAACTCGTTGATGTGCTCCGTGGTCGGCCTCTGGTCGAAGCGCTTCGCGAAGACCGCGTCTTGGTACAGCGCCCGCAGGAGGCCCTCCCACACCTCGTGGCGCTCGCGATCCGGCCGCTCCAGCTGGGCGTGATAGGCCGCGTCGAGCAGCTTGGTGATGTCGGCAGTCCGCTCGAGGTAGCGGCCGGCCCAGAAGAGCCCCTCGGCATGGCGGGACAGCATCAGGTCATCACCGGCCATTCCAGGACCCAGGTGTCCTTCGACCCGCCGCCCTGGGAGCTGTTGACGATCAGCGAGCCCTCGGGCAGTGCCACCCGGGTGAGCCCGCCTGGCAAGACCTTGGTGGTGTCGCCGGTCACCACGAACGGCCGCAGGTCGATGTGCCGGGGTGCGATGGTGCCATCGATGAGCGTCGGATGGGTCGAGAGCTGCACCACCTCCTGGGCGATGTACCCCCGAGGGTTCGCCCTCACCTTGCCGGCGGTCTCCTCCAGCAGCTTCTCGTCGGCCGATGGCCCGATCACGATGCCGTAGCCGCCGGCTTCGTCGACCGGCTTGATCACCAACTCGTCCATGCGGTCCAGCACGTGTGCTCGCTGGTCGTCGTCCCACAATGTGTAGGTGGCGGCGTTGGGCAGGATCGGCTCCTCGCCCGTGTAGTAGCGGATGAGATCGGGCACGTAGGCGTAGACGGCCTTGTCGTCTGCCACGCCGTTGCCGACGGCGTTGGCGACCGCCACGTTGCCCGCCCGGATGGCCGCCATGAGGCCGGACACACCGAGGACGGACGTCCGCTCGAAGACCACCGGGTCGATGAAGTCGTCGTCGATCCGCCGGTAGATCACGTCCACCTGCACGGGCCCGCGAGTGGTGCGCATGTAGACCTTGTGGTCGTTCACGAGGAGGTCAGAACCCTCGACGAGCTCGACGCCCATGCGCTTGGCCAGGAAGGTGTGCTCGAAATAGGCGGAGTTGTGGATGCCCGGGGTCAGCACCACGACCGTCGGGTCGCTGACGCCGGGCGGCGCTTGCGCCTCGAGCGCCTCGCGCAGCATGAGGCCGTACCCGTCGACCTGGCGGATCGAGTACTCCTCGAACATCGTCGGGAAGGCGCGGCGCATGGCGGCCCGGTTCTCGACCACGTAGGACACCCCGCTCGGCACCCGGAGGTTGTCCTCGAGCACGCGATAGACACCCAGGTCGTCGCGGACGATGTCGATCCCGGCCACGACGCAGCGGGCGCCGCTGGGAACGGCCACCCCGATCGCCTCCCGGCGATACCCGGCGCTGGAGCGGACGAGCCATTCCGGGACGATGCCGTCGCGGATGCACGCCTCCTCGCCGACGTAGAGGTCGTCGAGGAACTGATTCAGCACCCGGGCCCGCTGGATCAGCCCCGACTCGACCACCGCCCACTCGTCGGCCGGGATGATGCGAGGGATGAGATCGATCGGCCAGGTGCGCTCGATGCCGGCTTCGTGCCCGTACACGGCGAAGGTGATGCCGAGCTTGCGCAACGTGGCCTCGGCGACGCGGGCCCGGCTGTGCAGGTCGTCGCTGGACAGCGAGTTCAAGCGCTCGAAGAGCGGCTGGTAATGGCTCCGTGCTCCTCCGGCTTCCAGCATCTCGCAGAAGCCGATGGGCGTTGCGTAGCCGTCGAGCAGGCCCATCAGCGCCGAGCCGGCTCGGAGCGGGTCATCGCTCGGGGACGATGCGCAGCACGTCGCCTCCGAAGGTGAGGATGATCATCTCGCCCTCGGCGTCGGTGCCGATGCCGTTGATCTGCTCGATGATGCCCAGGTCGGACCGCCAGTCGTTGTCGTTGGCGCGAGCGCCGTCGACCATCTGGAAGCTCTTGACCCAACCGGCACACCAGTCTGCGAAGAAGTAGTGGCCGTCGAGCTCGGGGATGGCAGCGCCCCGATAGACCGGTCCACCCGTCACCGAGCAGCCGGAATCGGGGCTCTCGCCGTGGTCGTACTCGAGCACCGGGGCGACGTAGTCGTTGATGTCGCAGTTGTCCTCGAAGAAGCACCGGGACCCCTCCATGTTGGCCCACCCCAGGTTGTAGCCGCCCGCGTCGAGCGAGATCACGTTGACCTCTTCCACGTCGCCTTGCCCGACATCGGCGATGTACATGTCGTTGTCGAACGGGTCGATCCAGTAGCGCCAGGGATTGCGGAGGCCGAAGGCGAAGACCTCGGGTGCGCCCCCACCGTCGACGAAGGGGTTGTCCGGCGGGATGCCGTACGGGTCGCCTGAGTTCACGTCGAGGCGCAGGATGGTGCCGAAGAAGGTGTTGGGGTTCTGACCCTGGCCTCGGGCATCGGCACCGTCGCCCGTCGACACGTAGAGGTAGCCGTCAGGACCGAACTGGAGCATCCCCCCGTAGTGGCGGATGTCCACGGAGTCCGGCGGCTGGGGGAGTGAGAAGAGGATCTTGGCGGAGTCGCCGTCTCCCTCGATGAAGTTGCCGCTGAACTCGGCCAGCGTGCGTTGGGCGTTCTTGTCGGTGTAGTAGACGAAGACCCGGCCGTTGTTGGCGTAGTCGGGGTGGAACGCCAGCCCCAGGAGTCCTTGCTCGATGCCGTTGGCGAGCACCTTGTCGGTGATGTTCATCCACGACGTCTCCTGCACGCCGCTGTCGTCGATCACCTTGATGCGGCCGACCCGCTCGACGACGAAGAGCCGATCGTCGCCTGGCGCCGTGACGGCGAACGTCGGCTGGGCCAGCCCGGAGGCGATCGTCTCGACCGCCAGACCCTGCAGCGGGTCGTCGGGCAGTGTCACGACTCGCTCCCCGGCCGTCGCAGACGTCGAAATGGTCCCGGCGGCGGTGGACGCCGTGGTCTCTCCGGTGTCGGTCGTGGCGGCAGTCGAGCCCTCGGCGACGGTGGTGGCGGTGGTGGCCGTGGTGTCCTCGGGGCCGCCGGTCAGGGCGTCCTGGCCCCCCGAGGTCGTGCTGCGCCCGGCGAACAGCATCCACGCCGTCCCCACGAGCAGGACCGCCACCATCGAGACGAGGAGGGTCCGGACGTTGCGAAGCGGGTCGTGATAGGGGTCCGGTGCGTGCACGGCCGGGGAGTATACCGGTGGCCCCAGGCTGTCTCCCGGGAGCGGATGGGCGGGAGTTTGGCTTGTCGAGGCCGTTCGTTACGCTGCGCGCCATGTACCGCATACCGAGATTTCCCCTGCTGGCCGGCGCGCTCACGCTGGCGTTCGCGACGCTGCTGGCCGCGTGTGGCGGCGGCGGATCCGCCGGCACCGTGACCGTGGAGATGAACGAGTTCTCCTTCGATCCGGACGACTGGACGCTCACCGCCGCCGGTGACGAGATCACCATGGAGTTCGACAACACCGGGACGGTCATCCACAACTGGTCGCTGGTGAAGCTGGGCGAGGAGATCACGCGTGAGGGCGACCTCCCCGAGAATCCGGCCGAGCGAGGCGACCTCTACATCGTCCAGTTCGAGGCCGAGCCCGGTGAGTCGGTGACCGAGACGTTCACGCTGCCGCCCGCCGGGACCTACCAGGTGATCTGCGACATCCAGGCGCACTTCAGCGCCGGCATGGCGGGCACGCTCACCGTCGAGGGGTAGTCGGGGAGAGGACAGCCGACACCGGATACCCGGTGCTCCAGCGGTAACGTCCCCCTCAATGATCTTCACACCCCCGCGCCGCCGGCGCCGTTACGGCTGGTGGTTGATCGTGATCGCCCTCGCCTTCATCGGCCTGGCGCTGCTGACCGGCGGTCTCCGCACCGAGACCCGGCGGCTGACGGAGTTCTTCGACGAGTCGCGCACCCTGGCGATGGAGTCCGACCTGGTGGCCGACGACTTCCGCCAGTTGATCCGCACGGAGCTGCAGACCGTCACCCGTGACGACTTCGATGTCCTGATGGACCGCCTCGAGGGCCTGATGATTGCCAACGCCGCCGCCCTGGCCGAGGTGGAGACGCCGGATACGGCCTTTGCGGCCGGCGAGCTTCTCAGCCTGGCCTTTGACTCGTGGTCGGTCGGCCTCGGGGACTTCCGCACGTCGGTGATCGCTGTCACCGACAACCCGGCCGGGACCGCGCCCGTCGACAACCTGGCAGCCGCCATCGTCCAGTTGCGGGTCGGCGACCTGCTCTACGCCCGGTTCCTCGATCGCGCCAACGAGCTGAAGTCGGGGCTCGACGTGGCGATCGGGGAGTTCCCGATCGTGGCGTTCGTGACCACCGAGCCCGCCCTGCTGAACGGCGACCTGCTGGCCAGGACGATTCGCGGGAGCACCGACATGGGCGTCCGGCGCGATGTCAGCATCCTCCAGGTGGTGTTCGACCCCGTTCCCACCGGAGGTGAAGGGGCGGAGGGGGAGATCATCTTCCCGGCGACCGACCGCATGCAGTTCAGCGCCGTCATCGGCAACCAGGGCAACGTCGACGAGAAAGCGGTGGTCATCACCGCCACCTTCCAGAGCGCCGAAGGAGCGGTGCTGGCGACCGAGGACGCCTCGCCGATCGATCTGTCGCCGGGCGAGAACGTCTCGGTGTTGTTCGGGGCCCAGAACGTGTCGCCGGGCGACGAGTACACCCTGACCTTTACGCTGACGGTCGTGGAAGACGACCTCAACACCGACGACAACACCTGGGAAGCCCAGCTGCGGGTGAACCCGCTCGGCTGATGGAGATCAGCGAGGCGGTCCTCTGGGTGGTGGCGGGGGTCATCGCCCTGGTGCTCCTCTCACTCTTCCTGCGGGTCGCCGACCTGAAGAAGCGCCTCGAGGCGCTGCCCAGCGACGAGGCGGAGATCGTCTCGATGCTGCAGCGCATCGACGGCGACGCCGAGGACCTGGCCCGCTGGTCGAACAACGCCGAGGATCGGCTGCGGGCGATCGAGGACGGCCTCCCGGCCACGTTGACGCACTCGGCGCTGGTGCGGTACGACGCCTTTCCGGACCTGCGCGGTCGCCTGTCGAGGAGCATCGCCATGCTCGACGGCAACGGCAACGGATTCGTCTTGACCGTGCTGGCCAACCGCGACGACAGCCGCTTCTACCTCAAGGGCGTGACCAACGGCGTGGGCGACGAGCCCCTCTCGCCCGAGGAGAACTCCGCCGTGGAGGCTGCCAGGCGGAAGTAGCATCGCCGCCATGATCGACATCGCCGTACTCCGGGACGACCCCGACACGCTCAAGGTGGCGCTGGCGCGCCGCGGGGTCGAGCTGGATGTCGACGCGATGGTGCAACTCGACGCCGAGCGGCGGCGGGTCCGTGCCGATGCCGAGCAGCTCCGGGCCGAGCAGAAGCGGTCGGGTCAGGAGATCTCGAAACTGGAGGGCGACGAGAAGCAGGCGGCGATCGCCCGGGCCGGCGAGTTGGCTGCCGAGTACAAGGAGGCGCTCGCTCGCGCCGACGCCCTCGACGAGCAGTTCGAGGCGCTCTGGATTCGGGTGCCCAACCTGGCACACGAGTCGGCTGCGGAGGGGATCCACGAGGAGGACGCCGCCGAGGTGAAGCGGTGGGGCACGATCGTCGAGCGTGAGCACCCGGTGCGGGATCACAAGGACCTGGGCGAGGCGCTCGGCATGATCGACGTCGAGCGGGCCGCCAAGGTGTCAGGCACCCGTTTCGGGTACCTCACCGGGGCAGCGGTGATGATCGAGTTCAGCCTGGTGCGCATGGCGCTCGACATGTTGGCGGCGGAGGGTTTCACCCCCGTCGTGCCCCCGGTGCTGGTGCGGGAGCAGGCGCTCTTCGGCACCGGGTTCTTCCCCGACGACGACGAGCAGGTGTACGAACTGCCCAAGGACGACCTCTACCTGGTCGGCACCTCGGAGGTGGCGCTGGCGGCGATGCACACCGACGAGATCCTCGACGAGGAGGACCTGCCGATCCGGTATGCGGGCTTCTCGAGCTGCTTCCGGCGCGAGGCCGGGGCGCATGGCAAGGACACCACCGGGATCTTCCGGGTCCATCAGTTCGACAAGGTGGAGATGTTCTCGTTCTGTCACCCGGACCGGAGCTGGGAGGAGCACGAGTTCCTGTTCTCGATGGAAGAGCGCATCGTGCAGGCTCTCGAGATCCCGTACCGGGTGGTCAACGTGGCGGCCGGCGACCTGGGGGCGTCGGCGGCGAAGAAGTACGACATCGAGGCGTGGATCCCGTCGCAGGAGCGGTATCGCGAGATCACGTCGTGCTCGAACACGACCGACTTCCAGAGCCGGCGCCTCAAGATTCGGTTCCGCAGCGACGAGGGCAATCGTTTGGTCCACACCCTCAACGGGACGATGGTGGCGGTGGGTCGGTTGCTGATCGCCCTGATGGAGAACCACCAGAACCCCGACGGCTCGATCACCCTCCCCGACGCCCTGGCGGCGTACACGGGGTTCGAGGAGATCGTTCCTTAGGCTCGGCT